>JALZUH010000156.1 GCA_023301645.1 Akkermansiaceae bacterium | reverse complement strand
CAGGTGCTACTGGTGCTTCGAAAGCCACTGGAGCATCTAAACTTGGTGCTTCTGGCGCGTCTAGCTCAGGTGCAGGAGGTGCTGCAAAAGGAGAAGGTGCGTCTAGCTCAGGTGCAGGAGGTGCTGCGAAAGGAGAAGGTGCGTCTAGCTCAGGTGCAGGGGGAGCTGCGAAAGGAGAAGGTGCATTTGACTCAGGTGCAGGGGGAGCTGCGAAAGGAGAGCGTGCTGCTTGGTTAGCAGAAGGTGCTAACATTGTTGAGGGCGCAGGAGGGGCTACAGGAGCTGTAGATAAAGGCTCTGGTGTTGACTTAAGGGTAACACGAACGGTTTCTTTGCGGAGGGGCACTGAAGATGTTTTTTTCTTCGGCAAATTATTTTGTTCACTCATGATAAGATTGTATGATTCTTGATGTTTTTTAATCAAAAGGTTTTTCAACCTGTTAACAAGTAGAAAAGGGAAAAGTTTATAACTCAAAAGGTTTGATCAATGCCTTGGGTTATTGGTTAAGAGATTGAATAAAAGAAAAGGCGCACAATGATAAAATCACTGCGCGCCTAACCCTTGTTGTTATGTTTTCCGAGAGAAACTGCAGACGACAGTTAGTCGCTGCGGTTTCAATAGATTGTTAGTATTGTGGCACGTAGAGCTCAGATCCTTTAGCAAGCATGGTGTTATTGCTTAGCTCAAGTCCGTTGAGTGCGTTGAGCTGATTAGTGCTTGCTCCGTGTTTGCTGGCAAAATGCCCGTAGGTCATTTGCTCATATACTGTGATTGTTCTGATGGATGATCCTGAGTTGTTGCTGCTGGTTACCTCTTTTACTGTGGTAGCAGGTTTTGGTGCAGGAGTGCTTGCTACCTGTGCTTTTGGAGCTGGGGCTGGTTTTGGGGTAGGGGTGCTTTTTGCGACTGCTTTTGGCTGTGGCTTCGGTGCGGCTTTAGCATTGCCGTCGATGATGAGAACCTTACCAGGACTTAGTCTAGATGGGTGCACATTTGGGTTTGCTGCGATGAGGCTGTTGAGCTTGATCTTGTGCAGGCGTGCGATGGAGTAAAAAGTTTCGCCTTGCTTGGTTGTGTGCTTGGTTGGCTTAGCTGCGCTTTTGCTTGGTGCTTTTGTTGCAAGAGTCTTTGTAGAGCCACTAGTAGGGATGGCTAGTTTTTGTCCGATGCTAAGGCTGTCACCTTTGAGGCTGTTTGCCTGTTTGATCTCAGCGACAGTTGTGTTGTGCTTGTAGGCAATGCGTGTGAGGATGTCGCCTTTTTTAACTGTGTAGCTTGAGGTAGCAGTTGCTGCCGTCGTCTCTTTTTTGGTCGCTGGTGCCTGGGCAGTAGCTGTTGTTTTATACTCTGGCTTGAGTGTAGCTAGTGCGCTTTCTAACTGCTTGATTTTTGCCTCGTTGAGGTTGACGCGAGCGTTGAGGGTTTCGAGCTCGCCATGACTTTGTGCAAAAAGACCAGTGCTGCTGAGGATAAGGATGTTGGAAATAAGGGCGATGTTTTTCATAACGTAAATATTAATTATAAAAATTTTTAAGTTTGGCAACATTAATTTTTAAGATTTGCTAACCTTTTTAGAAAAACAGTCTTATTTTTATAGGTTTTTCAATGATTGAGGGGTTTTATGGTTTTTTATAAAAAATATTATTTTGAAATTATAACTTCCAATCAGTCCTGTTTATTCGTCAAATAACGGCATGAATATCCAAACGAGTGATTACGAGAAGCTTGGCTCATTTTACCTAGGGCGTAGCTACGATTTGAAGAAGAGCGAGCTAGAGGATGATCTGGTTCTTTATGATTCGAAGGATCTTGTCACTCACGGTGTAGTTCTTGGTATGACAGGTTCTGGTAAGACTGGTCTGTGTTTGTCGATCCTTGAGGAGGCAGCCATGGATAATGTGCCAGCCATTATTATCGATCCTAAGGGCGATATTGCCAACTTAATGCTGACCTTCCCTGATTTCAAGGGATCGGACTTTCGCCCGTGGATTAACGAGGATGATGCTATTAAGAAAGGGGTCACTGCTGACGAGTATGCAGAGAAGACTGCTAAAATGTGGGAGGAGGGTATCGGCTCATGGGGGCAAGATGCAGAACGTGTCCGTTCTTTTAAGGAGAAGTGTGATATTAACATCTTCACCCCCGGTAGTAAGGCGGGTATTCCGGTGTCGATTCTGAGCTCACTTGATGTGCCTCCATTTGAGGTGATGGATGACGGTGAGCTTCTTGGTGATCGTATTGAGAGCACGGTGAGTTCGTTGCTTTCCCTTGTGGGTGTGGACTCTGATCCTATCCAGAGTGCTGAGGCGGTGATGTTAGGATCGATTTTTAATTACTGCTGGCAGGCTGAGCAAGGCTTGAGCTTGGAGTCGATTATTCGTCACTTGCAGAAGCCGCCCTTTGATAAAGTGGGTGTTATTGATGTGAATTCCTTCATGGATGTAAAGGCTAGGCAGAAGCTGGCGCTGAAGTTTAATGCGCTCATTGCCTCACCTGGCTTCAGCACGTGGCTTGATGGGCCTGCTTTGGACATGGATGATATGATGCACACGCCTGAGGGTAAGCCTCGTATTTCTATCTTCTCGATCGCACACCTCAGTGATACGGAGAGAATGTTCTTTGTGAGCTTACTGCTTAATCAAATGCTCGGCTGGATGCGCACTCAGGGTGGCACGACGAGCTTGAGAGCGATGCTCTATATGGATGAAATCTATGGTTTCTTGCCGCCAACACAAAACCCTCCGAGTAAGAAGCCTCTGATGACAATGCTGAAGCAGGGCAGGGCTTTTGGTCTGGGCTGCTTGTTGGCAACGCAGAACCCCGTCGATCTTGATTACAAGGCATTGTCTAATATTGGCACATGGTGGCTAGGTAGGCTGCAGACAGAGGGCGATAAGAATCGGGTTCTCGATGGTCTGGAGGGAGCGGCTGCTTCCCAAGAAGGTGGCTTTGACCGCCAGCGCATGGAGCAGTTACTCGCTGGATTAGGCTCACGTGTTTTTCTCATGAATAATGTCCACGAGAATGCACCTGTGGTCTTTCACGTGCGCTGGGTGATGAGTTATCTCTGCGGCCCTCTGACGCGCAGAAAGATCAAGCAGCTCATGGACCCTCGTCGTGCGAAGTTTGCTTCTGGCTCAGGATCTAAGACGTTAACATCTGCGGCGGCACCGTCGAGTAATCCGATGGCTATGCCAGGTGCTAAGTCTTCAGCACCAGTGGGCGAGAGGCCAATTGTTGGGAACGGTGTGACTGAGTTATTCGTTCCGTTTGCAGGTGAGGCTGAAGGGGTGACTTATAAGCCAGCACTGCTTAGATTAGCTGATGTGCACTTCACTTCGAATAAGTGCCAGCTCGATGACAGTCGTGAGGTTCGTTTTGTTAATGAAATCAGCGCTGAGGGTATTAACTGGGACGATGGCATCGACTGCAGTCAGTCTCTTAAGGGGTTGAATGTAAAGCCGCGTAGTGGCTGCGGATTTGCGGATTTGCCCGGATTTGCGATGCAGGCTGATAACTATAAGCAGGTAGAAAAGGACTTCACAGACTATGTCTACCGTAATGAGCGAGTGAGCTTATTTCATAGCCCTTTATTTAAAACGTATTCTAAGCTCGCAGAAACGGAAGGTGCGTTCCGTGGCCGCCTAGCGACTCAGGCACGCGAAATGCGTGATGAGGCGGTGGAAAAGCTACGTGATAAATACGAGGCAAAGATCAAGACGAAGGAAGGTCAGCTCGATCGCGCTGAGAATATGCTTTCTAAAGAAGAGGCTGAGGCTAGCTCGGCGAAGTGGCAGGCAGGAGCTAAGATTATGGGCGGGCTTCTTGGTGGTTTATTCGGCGGGCGCAGAAGCTCATCATCGACGACTATTAGTAGCGCTACCCGCGCCTATAAGCAGCGCGGGGATGTGAAGATTGCCGAGAGGAAGATCGAGGGCATTGAAGCAGATATCGCCGACTTGGAATTAGAGCTAAAGGGTGAAATTGCCGAGCTAGCAGAGAAGTTCGACCCTGCTACTGTGAAGCTAGAAAATGAGGTGGTGAAGCCTTATAAGAAAGATATCGATGTTCAGTCGATAAGTCTGATCTGGCTACCGTATGACCAAGACGGTGAGCAAGTTTGGTAGCTGGTAGTTCACACCTGATTAGCGGCTTGCCGAGAGGCAGGCTGCTTTTTTGTGCACATTTAAAATGCTCCTCTCTTCATTGGGAAGGGAGGATGGCGCCTGC
>JALZUH010000155.1 GCA_023301645.1 Akkermansiaceae bacterium | reverse complement strand
GGAATATCAATCTGCTGCCAATGACCAGCTATCAGATCATCCATGACGAGTAGCTCCGATGAGCCACCACTTGCAACAGAGCCAACGGTCAAATGTAGAGTGTCCTCATTCCACTCAGCCAGCTTATCACCGAGCTGGATCATCCCTTCCTGACCATCTGATAGCTTCACCCAAATCATCTCTGCGCAATCCTTATCAACCTCTAAATCAAGCAGAGGCCGAATCACCCCACTTTCTAGCGTCATCGGCTCATCACCCCTCTTAAGTCTATCGTGACCACTTACTGCACGGTAGAAACTACTTATCTGTGCCTTTGGTAGCGCCAACATCGCGGCATCCACCTTACCAGTATGCTGCACTAGCCACGCCCCAAGCGTGTAATCCCCCTCAGTAGATTCCTTCTCCTTCACCCTCCTTAGATGCACTGCTTCGATACTTTCATAGGGAAACTTAGGTGAAAAGCGAACCTCTAGCGGCACTAGTGTAGGCTGTGCTACCTTACTCTTTTGAGCTACCTTCTCTGCAGCTGCCTTTACTGCCTGATTTCCATTATAAATGTGAGCTAGGATCACCGCCGCGGCATGCTCACACATAGCACCCGTAGCTCGAGCGTGTGAGCATGAGCATAGATTTTTCACATCAATAGGACCTAGCACCTTTACAACCACTTTCAACGGCCGCTTACCACCACTAATCTCCCCCTGATAAACACCATTTTTCTCGCTAACCTTTATCACCTTACCTCGCTTCACGATACTTCGAGCCTCTTTGAGCACACGGCCTCCCGCTGCTTTTCCTACCCAGTGTTCTGTGATCTCCATCATGTTTGAAATCACCGTGGCTCAGATTCTACACCTTGCCCATTACAAATTGTGTGCAAAATGACGATTCAAGTTTGCTCTTTTTATGTTTGGTGCGCCACAGGTTTAATGCATGATCTGCATGAAGCCTAACTCCAATCTAGGCTTTACTCTACTCACATGAAAACTCTCGCTATAGCTAATCAAAAAGGAGGTGTTGGAAAGACCACTTCATCGATCAACCTCTCCGCTGCACTTGCCGCTAAGGGTAAGCGAGTGCTCCTCATCGACCTCGATCCTCAGGCCAATGCCACCAGTGGAATCGGACATGAGCCAGACGGCGAGGCCAGCATGTATCTACCTTTACTAGGTGAGTGCCATATTTCAGAAAAAATCATCCCATCACGACTCGAAAACCTCTCGATTATACCATCG
Source organism: Akkermansiaceae bacterium (assembly GCA_023301645.1). GTDB lineage: Bacteria > Verrucomicrobiota > Verrucomicrobiia > Verrucomicrobiales > Akkermansiaceae > Oceaniferula. Next base: position 11,121 of record JALZUH010000155.1, on the reverse strand, counting down.
GGTATGGATCTGGCAGGTGTCGAAATCGAGCTCGCCCGAATGGATGACCATCTTACTCGCTTTCGAAGTATTTTAGCTGAATCTGGTCAGCATGACCAATTCGACTACTGCATCCTAGACACACCACCATCACTTGGTGTCCTTATGACATCTGCTCTCGCAGCAGCAGACGAAATACTTATTCCTCTGCAATGCGAATGGTTCGGACTAGAAGGTCTAGCAAAAATCGCCCAGGTCATCGATCAGATTCGTGACTCAGGAGCCAATCCCGACCTCATCCTAGAGGGAATACTTATGACCATGTATGACAGCCGCACCAATCTCTCGCGGCAGGTCATCGACGAAGTTGCTCAGTATTTCCCACAGCAGCTTTATAAAACAGTCATCCCTCGCACTATTCGACTAGGAGAAGCCCCTAGTCATGGCCACACCATCTTTGAGCACGATCCAAATGGCATCGGCAGCAAGGCATATGCACAAGCTGCAGACGAGCTGATCGAACGCCACTAATTAACGTGCAAAGAGGCCTTTTTCTGGCACGGTAATCACATCGTTAGGATATACCTTTTCCTGCATATGCTCAGGATTTTTAAGGTCGTATGTATATGCTTTACCACCTCTAAGAAGCCTCACTTTTCGGAGATTACCAAACGCATCTTCTCCACCAGCAGCCGTTACTGCGGTAAAGATGGTCATACCTCGGACGTAGGAAACAGGACCAGCGCGCTTTACGCGGCCTCCTACAGTAACTTGTGCTCGGTCAATTTGCTCATTAGCAACGTCCTTAGCCGTTGTGATACTAATAAGTGGCTTCGTATAGATTCCAGCATCGACGTAAGCCTTCTCTATCTTGCGAGACAACTGCGCGCCACTAAGTCCACTTGCCTTAATCGCCTGATCCAAATGAGGCAAGCTGACGTAACCATTTGAACTTACCGGATACTGACCAGATACGGACTGCTGCTCCACTACTGGCACAGCCTTAATCACTAAGTTAACGATCGAGCTTTTTGAGACGACTTCTGCAGATGCTGAAAAGGTCAACAACGAGGCTAAAATAATAACGGTGATTTTTTTGAATATATTCATATTAAATAGGGGGGATTTTACAAAAATAGTATCATCATGATTACCTGTCAACTAATCAACAGACACTCATTAATAAAGATCATCACCTCTAGTGTCGCTATACGTTGGTGTGACCGAAGGTGTATCCTTTGTTTGAGCTGCGCCTGCAGGTTTGGCGCCCTCTTCACCAGTAGGAGCATAATACGTGTAGTAGCTCGTGTAATACTGATACTGACTGTCACTACGAACATCGACGTTGTTGAGCACAACCCCCATTACGTGACCCCCTACATTTTCCACAGCCTCCTTCACTCGAATGAGCATATTACGAGGCAGTTTACGATGCTGCACAACAATCATAGTCAGGTCCACCTCACTTGCCAATACAGATGCATCGCTCACCCCTAGGATTGGAGGTGAGTCAATCAAGACGAGATCAAAACGTTCTTTAACATCCTGAATGAGCTCTGACATGCGTCTTGAGTTCAAGATTCCGGCTGCATCAGTAGGCAAAATACCTGACGGCATGAAGAACAAGTTATCAACTGGAGTCTTCAAAATCACATCCTCAAGTAGCAAATCGGTAGTCAGGTAGTTGGTAAGTCCAACCGAATTATTAATATCGAAGAACGTATGCAAACGAGGGCGACGAAGGTCGGCATCAATCATTAGAGTTGTGTAACCACCCTGAGCACATATGTAGGCTAAGTTAACAAGTGTGGTTGATTTACCCTCACCAGCTCCACCTGATACAACAGTAATAGCGTTATCATCAGGGTTTTTCCTATTGAACTCAATATTTGTTCTGAGAATACGATACGCCTCCGCATCTGGGCTCATGCCCCCCTGCTTGTGAAGCACACCAATATCTCGTGGAATAACTGCTAACACAGAAACTTTCAAAAAGTTTTCTACGTCTTCGATACTCTTCACAGAGGTGTCCATGAGCTCAAGAGCAAAGGCTATGCCCACACCGAAGACAAGCCCAACCACTACACCAAGTCCTAAGTTGAGTGAGACATTAGGACTTGAAGGGCGGCTAGCTATCTTAGGGGTTTCATGCACTACAATATTGGTAACAGGCAGAGCCATATTGCTCTTCTCAACGTCATATCTTAGCTGCATATTATCTCTAATTCCCGCCTCTGATTCATATTGTTTCTGTGCACTGTTAAACTCCTGAGTTTCTCTTGCTGAAGCTGTTCCCTTGTCGCGCTCTCTATCGGCCGTTTCGCGCATATTTTTGAGCCTCGACTCTAAATTCTCCTTCTGAAACATCAAAGCCTCTCTTTGCTTGCCTGCACGCTTGGTGAGATTTTCCTCCATTGTTTGAATACGCGCGGCAAATGAAACAACCGTAGAGTGATTAGGTCCTAGACCTGACCCCTTAATGGTAGAAAGCTCTGTTTTTGCTGCCTCAAGTTGATCGTATGCCTGGCGGAATCCCACATCTGGAAGAGACGCTGTAACACTAATCAAGTCCTCCTCCTTAACATTTAATAATCTTTCAAGTTGAGCGGAAATGTCAGTTGCCTCATTCTCTAAGTCATAGAGCTGTTCCTGTGATCGATCTACCTGTCCTTGAATACCCTGAATTTCTCTTGTTCCACCTGTTTCGGAGTAAACCAGTCCTGCTTGGTCAGCTATATCTAGGAGTTTTTTGTGTAATACTGACACGCGGTCAGTCTTTGTTTGCAGTTCAGATTTAATAGCCGCTAGCTGACTTCTTCTCTGATCTGTCTCAAGCTCTCTACGTCTCGATGCATAGGCTGCGTATACAGCTGATGCGACAGCTTGAGCATCTTCGGTTTTTGTATGAGTGACCGATATCTCGATCAGGTCTGTGCCGCTTACCTGAGTTGTCCCGACTATCCCCTTTAGCACGGCTACCACGTTATCAATCTCCATCCCCCAGCGCTCAGTAAGGAGGATTTTCTCAGCTGCCGCCTCTAGTGTTTTTGACGCCTTGATGATCTCAAACTGAGTCATCATAAACTGCCTCGTCATCCCTACCCCTAAGCCACTTGTCTGAATAAGCGTTGTTTCATGTCTCTGGATAGGCTTCACCTCAATAAGAGCTGTGCTCTCATATTTTTTTGGCATCACCGAAGTGATCACAAATGAAGTCAAAAATACTAATAGAAATGTTAGAATAATAACATTATAGCGATTCTTGATTACCTGCCAGTAATCAATAGCATGAAGAGACGCTTCATCCGCGTTAGGGAGTTGAGATTGCATATATTTAATTAAAACTTAATAAATTCAGCCGTAATCGGAAGCGCGTTGTTGTCTAGCTTCTGTATCATCTTACCAGTATTGTAAACTCAAAAGCCATTACAATGTGAAAACACTGTAATGGCTTAAGTTACAAAAAATTTGAACCTTAACTAGAAGTTGACACGCACACCTAAAGAAGCGCGGTTACGTGTGTAATCACTTCTATTTAATGCTGCGTCAGCATCGCTAGTAGTCCAGTTATACGTGCCGGTGAAGAAAACACCCTTGCTGAAATTGTATGAGAAGCCTAGGGTTAAGTTAAACAAGTTCTGATCGCTGTCAGCAGGACCTGGTCCACCTATAAGACTACGACCATCTTCGAAACTCGTATCAATGTAGTGAACTCCTGCGTTTAGCGCTAGTCGTCTGCTCGCTTTGTAATCTCCAGAAAAACCTATACGCAAAGCACTGTTTGAGTCGTAAGTAGTGAATCTTGAAACACTAGTCCCGTATTCTTCAAGCGTGTATTTGAAAAATCCACGTAAAGATAAACGCTCATTCACTTTAGTTCTGATAGCGCCCTCAACGAATGGTCTGCTTTCGGAGTCACCACCATCAATACGGCGGATCTGAGCGCCGATTTTACCAGTTACGAGAGAGTTTGCACTCAAACGATGCTCGGCACCAACAGAAAGGAAGTGGCTGCTGGCATCTGCAGCTGACCCACTAGCATTAGTGTTGTTGTAGCGGTAGCCAGTAGTAAGAACTGTTCTTTGCGTAAGATTGTATCGGAAGTTATGGAACAGGCTGAATGTCTGGCGGTTGTTAGCGTCAAATTCGCTATCATAAATAAGACCGTTTAGTCCAAATCCACTATATGTTCCAAGACGCTCAGACCAACGGTAACCTACAGCATTTGTAACGCTATACTGGAGGTAGTCACCAATCTGGTTGTCACTTGCAAAACCATTTTCAAAATCTGGCTCAGACTCATATGCGATGTAGTTGTTGGAAACCAAGCGTAAACGCTCGTTCACCTCATGAGCAATATTGAAGTCTAGCTTGACTTGTGGCACAAAATCGTCACTTGCATTAGAAGGCGCGTCGAAATAGGCTCTAGCACCAACAGTGAAGTAAGCATCCCATGCAGTGCGGGGAGTCACGCTTGCTAATGACGCGCCAACAAAAAGGTTAACAAAAGTCACACTGTCATCAGGCGAAGAGAGTGGTGAGAAGTTATCATCAACTCCAATACTCGCTCCTGCTGTCCATTTAATAGGTAAGCTTTCCTTAGCTGTGTAATCAGGTGCTATATTATATAAGCCCTGCGCAGATAAGCTGCTAACCGACGCCAACAGAGCGGCTACTGTAATAATGTGTTTCTTCATATAAGTGTATAAAATACGTGTTTATCGCTACTTGCAAACGCCAAAAAGCCTCTGTTTCAACAACGAACCTGCCGCACACTAGTGTGAAACAGCTTAATATAGCAAGCCTCAATTTCACGACAAGCTAAGCGACAACCGCCTACCGTCGATGTCTCTAAATTGACTATCTAGCTAGACTTTTGCTGCAGCCACTCCAGCAAGTCAGCTGAATCTGCTGCCATGAGAATAGATTCTTTCTTTTCTCCGGCTAAGCAAGCGAGACGATCTGGAATAGCAAGCGCCTCCTTACCCAGCACATCAACAATAGTATTACCAAACTTAGAAGGGTGAGCCGTCTCCAGTATCACAGTAACATCTTCAGGGTTCTCCTTCAGCCAGGCATCAGCAGCAAGACAACCAATCGCACCATGAGGATCAATCACATAACCGTCATTTGCGTATACCTGCTTCATGCCCTCGCGTGTTTCTTCATCATTAGCAGAGAAGCCACTCACCATTTCCTTCATCGCCTCCCAATCATTACCAAAGAGCTCCTGCATCCGAGCGAAATTGCTCGGAGCGGCCACATCCATCGCATTAGAAATCGTCGGCACAGATGGTCTTGGCTGATAAACCGAAGTTTCCAAATACTCAGGCACTACATCATTAGCATTCGTTGCCGCAACAATCTTGCCGATACTTAACCCCATACGGTTAGCCAAAAGCAGTGCTGTAAGGTTACCAAAATTACCACTCGGGATCACAAAGACAGGAGGCCTATCTAGCTGCCTTGCTGACTCGAAGTAATAGAGCATCTGAGGGATGAGTCGGGAAATATTAATCGAGTTAGCCGATGTTAAATTACATGCCTTAGACACCTCTTCATTTAAAAAGGCCGCCTTTACCATAGCTTGGCAATCATCAAAGCTGCCATCGACCTCTAGGGCGGTGATGTTACCACCTAGAGCTGTTAGTTGCTTCTCTTGAAGATCGCTGACACCACCAGAAGGATAGAGAATAACCACTTTAGTCCCCTCTACATTGAGGAAGGCACTGGCAACGGCCCCTCCTGTATCACCCGAAGTCGCGACTAGAACCGTAAGATCGTCCTCATCATCTCTGGTCAAATACGCCATGACTCTTGCCATAAAGCGCGCGCCGAAATCCTTAAACGCTAGTGTAGGCCCGTGGAAAAGCTCTAGCACATAACGCTGGTCGTCGAGTTGATGAAGAGGTGCAGGGAAATTCAATCCATCTGCAATAATGCCCTTTAATACACCCTCGGGAATAGCACCCTGTAATAAAGTCGACACCACTTGGTATGCCATATCCTGAAAGCTCATTGACTTCCAATCATTCCAAAAATCTTCACCTAGAGCAGTGATATGCTCAGGCATGTAAAGTCCATTATCTGCGGGAAGTGAGCGTAAGACTGCCTCACCGAAGTCTACAAATTCATCAGGGCTATTTGTGCTGTATAGGCGCATATGCTGCATGCTGCTCAAGAACATTTTTATACGCAAGAGGATATATCTGTTTTTTAATCAACACCTATACTCACCAAACCTTAGCGCCTGCCTATCACACACGGAGAGCTAGTCGTGCCAAATCGATCCACAGAGCTCACTGCCACGGCATCGGGGCTACCCCCTAGACTGATACTTGTCGTATTACGTGGCACGACTTTAATCGTATACCAGTTCTGACCATAGCGTGCCTGCACCGCATATTTAGAAACCCCGCTCAGAGCACTCCAGCTGACCTTCGTAACTGAGCCAGTCCCTTTAGCACTTGCTCGCGGGGTAGGAGGCTTCGCACTACTTAGCCATGGCATCGGAGGCACTAGTGCCTCACCTGCATACACACCCTTAGCAAGGCTCGTGGCAATACCGCCCCGATTTTGCTGCAGTGACTTCATGCTCCAGTGGACTTGCCCCGCATAGTTTCTACCAATGCTGCGTGACAGACTCACTTGATTAATAATTTCTGAAGCTGGCCTCCCTGGGTCATCACTACTATCAATTCTCGCAGTTGCGATACCCGGCCAGACTGGACGCCTGCCCTGATCGCGCCACCAGCTGAGTAGTCTGGTGAAGCTTTGCGGACTATTAATGCGCCAATACAACTGCGGTGAAAGATAATCACACCAACCATTCTTGAGCCACTTACGAGAGTCAGCAGCAAGATGTTCATAGGCATTCGTCGTTGCCGTCGTCCCCGCAGGTGTGCCGGGTTTCCATATACCAAAGGGGCTAATGCCTACTCGAACCCATGGCTTTAGCTGCTTTACAGCTGCATACATATCTTGCACGAAGCCATCCACATAAGCACGACGCTGGCTAGGGCTTTTACCATCTGGGAAAACCTGCTTCGGCTGCCCGTTTTTCTGAACATCTGGATAAGGATAGAAATAATCATCGATATGAATGCCATCCACATCATAGCGGCGCGTCACATCCATAATAACCGAAAGCGCTCGCTTGCGAGAATACTCAACGGCGGGATCCATCCACTTATAGGTTTTGAAATTACGGATAATCGACGGGTGAGTGCGGGTGATGTGATTACGAGCAGTCGGCATCGAAGCATTAGAGAGAGCACGGAATGGATTAAACCACGCATGCACCTCAATCCCGCGTGCATGTGCCTGAGAAATACAATAAGCGAGTGGGTCATACCCCGGTGAGCGGCCCATGACCCCAGTCAGCCAAGGACTCCACGGCTCAATACTCGACGAATAAAGAGCATCACCATGCGGGCGCACCTGAAAGATAATTGCGTTAAGCTTCAAGCTAGCAGCCTTATCAAGCAGCGCGCGCAGCTCACTTTTTTGAGAACTTGCCGAGAGCCCCTTACGGCTAGGCCAGTCGATATTATAAACACTCGCCACCCACGCCCCGCGAAATTCACGAGTAACCACCGGAGGACGCTCACGACTACCCGTATAGCTCTGTGCCGACACCACGCCCAACATCATCAACAAAGATGTAGCCAGTAACATACCGGCTACTCTTGTGCGCTCAGCGTTAATGCCATCAGTGCTATTAATCATCATAGCCAAACTCTTACTCAGCATGTGATAAAGGCAAGGTGAATTCTCCTATTTGCGTAGATTACCGATAGGCAAAGCCCCCTTTAGAAATTAAGCCCAGCTAGGTTCTTGGCCAGAAAAAACCCGTTCTCCCTGATGAGCTTACCATCGAAGTAGATTTCACCACCACCGTAGTCCTTGCGCTGAATCGTCACCATATCCCAGTGCACCTGTGAGCGATTACCATTATCAGCCTCCTCATAAGCCTGCCCAGGAGTAAAGTGGAATGACCCCGCAATTTTCTCATCAAAAAGAATATCGCGCATCGGCTGCATAATGCCCGGGTGAAAGCCTAAGGCGAACTCCCCAATAAAGCGAGCCCCAGCATCCGCATCAAGAATACGATTAAGCTCCTTAGTCTGGCTACCAGCCTCCGCCTTCACGATCTTACCTTTTTTAAACTCAAGGTAAACCTTATCAAACGGCACCCCTTGATAAACGGTAGGAGCATTATGGGTAATATACCCCTCCACACTGTTTTTGACAGGAGCGGTAAAGACCTCTCCATCAGGAATATTATAATTACCCCCACAAACCACGGCAGGAATACCCTTAATTGAAAATTTCAAATCTGTGCCCTCATTCTTAATGTGCACCTCATCGGTCTTCTCCATGAGCTTTTTCAAATGATTCATCGCAGGTAACATCGACTTATAATCCGCCAGACAGACATCGAAGTAAAAGTCCTCAAATGCCTCCGTGCTCATACCCGCCTGCTGCGCCATCGACGGATGTGGCCAACGCAGCACACACCACTTCGTCTTCTTCACGCGATGATTCACCACCTTACCGACATGGCTCATCGCCGTCTTCATCATCGCCGCCGACACATCACTCGTTTCACAAATATTATGTGAGCCTCGGATCGCGATATAGGCATCCATATCCTTCATTTCATAAAGCTGATGCTTGGCAATGAGCTTATACTGATCATCGCTCGCACCTGCCAGCATTTCACGGTTCACCCTACCACTCTCAGTTTTCACAAAAGGAATACCCTTCTTAGCGCGCACCTGTCGGATCAGCGCAATAGCCATCTCATCAGGCACATCCACCAAATGCAGCAGCACCTTCTCCCCCCTCTTCAGATCAATAGAGTAATCAACGAGCTGCTTGGTCAAATCTAAGAAACGAGGATCTTGCATGACAATGAGCATGAAAAATCACAACTTAACATGCAAGAATTCAATTGGCATACCCAGCAAATAGGTTCATAAAATCACCATGTCGGCAGGTAATCACACCATCAAACTCGGAATCCTCGGATCAGGCTCAGGATCCAATATGCAGGCCATTCTCGACGCCATCGAAGACGGCAGCCTCAATGCCGAAATCACCATCGTCCTCAGTGACAATCCAGACGGCTACATACTCGAACGTGCCAAGAAAGCAGGCATCCCCGCCGAAGTCATCGACTGCGGCGGCTTCACCACCAAGTTTCCCGACCAGTCACAGCAAGCCCTCGCCGAGAAGCTCAAAGCCCTCGACGTCGACATCATCTGCCTTGCTGGATTCATGCGCCTCGTCAAGCAACCCATGCTTGATCTCTACCCTAATCGCATCCTCAACATTCACCCCTCTATCCTACCAGCCTATCCCGGCCTCGAAGCATGGCAGCAAGCCGTCGATGACGGAGCCACCGAATCTGGCTGCACCGTCCACTACGTCGACGCAGGCATGGACACCGGTCCCATCATCCTACAGGCGAAAGTCCCTGTGCTAGCAAATGACACGGCCGACACCCTCCACCAGCGCATTCAGGTCGAAGAGCACAGCCTCTACCCCGCCGCCATCCGCAAGGTCGCTGTAGAGATAAAGCCCTAACCAAGAGCTCATTCTTCTTATTGCCCATCAGGTGTTCTTAACCTATGGACTCCCTCACACCTGAGGCATTCAGTGCCTCACCTGCTATTCTAGCATTCTAAACTTACCTACACTCATTGATGAAACCCTACATCAAAATCGCAGAAACCAAGACACCTGAAGGAGAATCCCTCGAACTCATCGAGCACGACGGCACCTTTATGATTTGCTCCAACGGCGAGCAGCTCATGACCAGCTACTCTCACGGCTCGGAAGAAACCCTAGCCGAGCTAGCATGTAGTCCCTTCAAGCCCGTCAATCAGCCTAAAATCCTCGTAGGAGGCTTAGGGATGGGATACACCCTCGCGGCTGCCACACGTGCCCTACCCGGCAAGAAAGTCAGCTTCACCTGCGCCGAGCTCACCTCCACCATCGTCGAGTGGAATAAAAATCACCTCTCCCATCTCAATCCCGGCCTCCTCGACGACGAGCGAGTCAAGGTAGAGATCCAGCCTGTTCAGAAGCTCATTCGCCAGTCCAATGGCGACTACCACGCCATCCTGCTCGATGTCGACAATGGCCCCTCTGCCTTCCATGGGAAAAATAACGACAACCTCTACAGTATTAAAGGCCTACGCGAAATCCAATCCGCCCTCAAAGGTGGCGGCATCCTCGCCGTCTGGTCAGCACGTAGCGACAAGGCATTCACCAAAACGCTCAAAAAAGCAGGCTTCGACGTCAGTGAGAATGCAGTCTCAGCTGCCCATAAGGGCAAAAAGAACCGCACCCACACCATCTGGCTCGCTAGGAAAAAGTCTTATTAGTCTCTGAGGGCACATTGAGTCACCTTAGCCAAGGGCTACGGATGCACCTGTTTAGTTTGCGGAGTCAGGTCAGGGTCATTTATAGATATTCAGGGCGCGGACTTCCAGCTTGTGATTGTTCTGTCTTTTTTATTCACTGCTATACCAGATGAAAAATCGAGAACAGCCTCCGAAGTAGTTCCTCCCGAAAAATAAAAAGCCTCATCGTCTTCAAGATATTTTTGGGGAACGTATGCCATACTAATGCTCATGTTCATAAAATCAAAAGCTTCTTCAATCGTTTCGATCGGATCAGAGTCATCTTGAGGCTTCGGGTGCACATAACCCGATGCTATCGACTTTTTTATTTTCTCTATTATCTCGATACCCCTATTGGAAAGCTTCAGTTCTGCTAGTGTATATAGAGGCTCTTTCGTAGGCGGCAACTGACCATTCTCCTCGGCATAAAGCGGCCAGAAGAAAACCGGAAGTGCTAGGAATAGATATTTAAAATCGCAAATCATTTTCACCCTATTAGTTATAATTTCCCAATTAACTCGTCAACGGTTTTATTAAATGACCGCCTAGGGCAACTCACTATGAGTCCTATATGAAATGTAACTTGCAGCAGATGTAGAATAGATTGGATTGAGATGAATTCCCACCGCTACCCTATATAGAATAAGCCCCCCAAAGCGAACTTGCCTCGTTCCAAAGAAAATCACCTTATTTCCTCCTTCACTTATGAAGGAATGCGTATAGGATCATA
>JALZUH010000154.1 GCA_023301645.1 Akkermansiaceae bacterium | reverse complement strand
ACACGTGAACCGATGATGATGGCAGCCATTACCGTGGTGGTGAATATTGTGGTGAGTTTGTTGCTTTTTGCACCACTGGGTCACGTCGGAATTGCTATTGCTACGACGATTTCAGCGTGGGTGAATGTCTTTTTACTAGCTCGTGGACTTAAGGGAATGGTGAGTGTTGATCGTGCTTTCTGGTCGAAGTCATTACGAATCACTCTTGCTAGTGTGGTGATGGGCGGGGTTCTGATGCTAGCTCATCAGGCGCTTGGAGATTGGTTTGCGGCTGAATTCTATAAGCGCTGCTTAGCTCTTGGCCTGCTTATCGGCTTAGGCGCATCTGTCTATGGTGTGCTGGTATTAGCACTGAGAGTGACGAGTGTTTCTGAGCTGAAGGCGAGCTTTAGAAGAGGATAGGGTAGCGTCCCTATAGATTTCGTGTTGGCCTTATAGCTGGTATGGCGGGCAAAAAAATACCACCCAGAATGAACTGGATGGTATGATCTAAATAGTAGGTGATTAAGGCTGCCTTCAGATGATCTGTAGCCGACCTTTATCAGTGATTAGAACTTATAAGAGACACCTGTGACAACTTTGATGTCGTTGTTGTTGAGACCAGCCGGTGGCTCGCCTTCAAACTTGTCCTGAACGTAAATCTTAAGAGACATTGCGTCTGTAAGTGCTGTTTCAAGTCCGACTTCACCGACGAGTGAGTAGTCTCCGAGGTCGTCGATAGGTGCTGTAACGGTGAGTGTTTGGTAAACACGTGTCTTGTCGTTGAGCTTGTGCTCGAAACGGTCACCGATGTAGAGGTTTGCGTAGCTGTCTGACTCACCACCGGTTTGTTCTGTAGTGAAACCAATACCAGTCTCTAGGGCGAAGTAAGTGCTGTCGTTTTTAACGAAGTAGTGACCAACGAGGCCAGTAACACCAACCCTGTAGTCAATGTCAGCGAGCTCATCGATACGAAGGTCTGTGCGGACACCAGCATAAGTGAGGTCTGAAACAAGGCGGTTCCATGCAAATGAGCCAAGAACTTCGTCATTGGTCACAGCGTCTGCTGACTCACCGTATGTGTAGTTGAATGCACCGAAGTATTCATCAGATGCCTCTTTCTTGGTTGTTGCGTAGCCAACAGTGATTAGTGTGGATTCACTGTTACCGCGTGTAAGAGTCGCTCCAAGATCGAAGCTGTTTTTCCAATTAGAGTCTTCAGCATGGAGAGCTGATGTGAGCGCTGTTGTAGCAGCAATACTTAGTAGTGTAGTTTTATTCATAGTTATAGTTGTGGTTAAATGAGACAAAACAAACGCCTCATTCATTTGAAATGACTGTCTTGTTTGGCGAATAGTCACAAGTATTTAATATAGATTAACTAGTTAGACACTGAGAAAGGTGAGATGATAATTCTAGCTGCTTTTTGTAATGGCAATGGCGGGCTTATTGATTAATCTATGAATCATCAGTCATCGAATGCGAAATTCGGTGAGAATCAACAAATCAAATCTAAAGAATCAACAATGACAGCATTATTAATTACGGTGGGAGTTTTATTACTAATTGTATTAATCCCAGCCTTTTGGGCGATGGGGGCGTATAATAGCCTCGTGAAACTAAGAAATAGGTATCGCAATGCCTTTGCTCAGATTGATGTGCAGCTGAAACGCCGCCACGACCTTATTCCTAATCTTATCGAGACGGCGAAGGGCTTCATGAGTCACGAGCGTGAAACTCTGGAGGCGGTCATTAAGGCACGTGATAGTGCTAGTAGTGCGCGTCAGGGTGTGGATATGGAGGACTCAGCTTCGATGGGGGCTCTCATGGCTGCCGAGGGTGGACTAGGCCGTTCAATGGGAAGATTCTTCGGGCTGTCAGAGGCTTATCCAGATTTGAAAAGTAATACTAATATGATGCAGCTTAGTGAAGAGCTTACTTCTACTGAAAATAAGGTGAGCTTCTCGCGTCAGGCTTATAATGACGCGGTGACTGACTATAACACCAAAACAGAGGTTTTTCCTGCCAGTGTGATTGCTGGGATGTTTAATTTCTCACAGGCAACGCTTTTTGAAGTGGCTGATGATGCCGAGCGCGAGGCTGTAAAGGTGTCGTTCTAATTGCTTATTGCGCGTTAGATTAGTTACAGGTCATTGCTAACTAACGCCATGAATTACTGGCTGCGTGCCTATGATCTATGGGTTATTCGCGCTTAACCGATCAATACTTGCTGGTAGATTTTACTCTGATCATTTTGTTTTATGAATTTCTTTGAAGCTCAAGATGACGCTAGGCGTCGCACCAAGTGGCTCGTTGTTTATTTTATCCTCGCCATTATAGGGGTTATTCTTGCCGTCTATGGGGTGGTGTTTCTCGTCATGCAATATGTCGGGGTGGAGGATGCTGAGGGCCTCAGTCGAGGCTTCTGGATGCCCGATGTGCTACTACCGACTGCCTTAATAACAGGTGGTATCATGGGGGTGGGGAGTATGTTCAAGACGATGCAGCTCAGTGGCGGCGGAGCTGTCGTCGCTCGTGATATGGGCGCTAGGCAGGTCGATCCTCACTCTACAGATACGGATGAGAAGAGACTTATCAACGTGGTGGAGGAAATGGCAATCTCCTCTGGCGTGCCAGTGCCTCAGATCTGGATCATGGACAGTGAGCTGGGGATTAATGCCTTTGCTGCGGGAACTGAGCCAGGTAATGCTGTGGTGGCCGTCACACGTGGGTGCTTACAGCGATTAACACGCTCGGAGTTGCAGGGCGTTATTGCGCATGAGTTTAGCCATATTCTTAATGGTGACATGAAGCTCAATATGAGGCTCATGGGTTTGCTCTTTGGCATCATGATGATCTCTATGGTTGGTAAGAGTCTTTTTCACACGCTTCGCTTTGTCAATGTGAGGGGGTCGTCTAGAAATGATAAAGGGGGCGGGGGGCTCGTAATTGCGCTGATTGTAGTGGCTGTTGGCTTTATGCTCATTGGTGGTATTGGAGTGTTTTTTGGCAGGATGATTCAGGCTGCCATTTCGCGTCAGCGCGAGTATCTTGCGGATGCGTCGGCGGTGCAGTTTACCCGTGACTCAGAGGGGATTGCAGGTGCCTTGAAGAAAATCGGAGGCCAGCAGTATGGTTCAAAGATCGGTGCGGCTAAGGCGGCGGAGGCGAGTCATTTACTGTTTGCCGATGGTGGTATGTTCAGCTTCGGCTTGGCCACCCACCCACCGCTAGATGTGAGAATTAATACGCTTACTAAGGGCTGGGACGGAGAATTTATCACCACTGATATTCCTGACGTTGCCGAGGGCAGGGGTAGGAGATCTAATAGGGGTAGGAGAAGAGACTCTCGTATCGCCGGGATGAGCGACGTGGGTGCAGGTGCTCCAGTTAGAAATAGCGGCGCTAATACTGGTCGAGTTCATGCCGGCAGAGCCGAGCGCCTTGGTGAGCCATCTGAGATTAATGTTCAAGTGGGTCAGAAGCTCTACGATAGTCTGGATGAGAGCTGGATTGAGGCGTGTCATGATCGTGAAGAGGCTCAGGCCTTGGTCTTCGGCCTACTTCTCACTGAGGATGATTCACTGCGACAGGAGGAGATTCTTTTTGTGAAAAAAGCGGCTGGCTCCAGTGCAGCTGATATCGCGGTGAGGTGGAGTCAGGACTTGAAGGGGCTGCATTCCTCAGAGAAGATAGCATTGGTTGATTTATCCATCCCCACACTCAGAAGGCTGACTTTTCCCGAGTATGAGAGGTTTGTAAAAATCACCAAGTGGCTGATTGCTAGTGACGGGCAGGTTGATCTCTTTGAATTTATGCTCCAGCACGTCGTCGAGCGCCATCTTGATGGGCATTTCCAGAATCCTCCATTTACAAAGATCAGATACCGCAGACTCGAAGATCTCCGCAATGAAGCCAATGTGATCATCACAACGATGGCAGCAGTGGGAGGGGAGGCTCAGATGCAGTCGGCCTACGACGCTGCCATCGCTGAGTCGGGTTTTGGTGGCAGTATGCAGAAGGCTGCTCCCTCGGAGTGTGGTCTCGACCAGATTAAGGCTGCCTTGGAGAAATTCAGCACGTCTACACCATTAGTGAAGAAGCAGCTGCTCTTCATCTGTGGCACGGCGGTGATG
>JALZUH010000153.1 GCA_023301645.1 Akkermansiaceae bacterium | reverse complement strand
TGAAAATGAGAATTTTAATACTAATCCTAATTGCTCTCACTTCCTCTATTATATCTTGTAAAAAACAGGACAAAAATGCGAGTGGACTTAACGACCCAAGCAAAAAAACAACACGCTCAAAAGCCATAGAAACAGAGAAAGAAAATGTTGATCACTATATCCGAAAGGCTAATAGAAATAAACCTACACGAAACATAGGCGTAGAGAAAATGGAAAAAAATCTTATCGCTATGAAGCAAGCAAAAAATGAGCAGAATATTGATCTGGCTGATTATTTGATGGGGGATTTTCTGGATGCATGGAACCCAATAGGTAAATCAAAAGGAGATCTTGAAAAAGCTCTTGGGAAACCTGATAGAATTGAGCCATCAAGCTCATCATATTTATTGGATAGTGGTTATGGAGGTTGGGAATGGAAATTTGTCTTTGAAGGTGAAAAAATTATCCACTTTGAACGTCTTGGTCTTAACTAAATTTTTTGTTCAAGTGTTTTGTCAAAATTGGAATCTTCGTCCTCCTCTTCAAAACCTTCAAAGGTAAGTCCACGCCTTGAGGCTGTCGCAGTATCGGAGCGAAAAACCCAAAAGCTATCCGGCAAATCCGTTCCGTCACGCTGCCTGCTGATGGGTGCCTGAGTGTCTCGCTTTGCTCGATGTGGAAAGAAAAAAGGCACCCGCAGGCATCGCGCCGTCACTACCCGCGCTGGTTGTTCGAGGGGCGTTTCGCTGGGCTGCATGGCTTCGTTTAGCGGCTCATTCTTCGCCACATCACTTTCGCCTGATGCAGCCGCTTCACTTCGTTGAGAATACACCGCCCGTCAGCCGCTCTCGCTGTCACCGCCCCTTCGTCGCTTTCGCCTCGCTCATGCCAGACGCGGCTGCAGACTCTTCCAGTCGTCATTTTCGTTAGACAAGCTCTCTTTCATTCCTCCTTTCAGGGCGGGCTGGTTACGCTGCGGTGAGTGTGGGCGTGTGGCGCCACTCTAGCACCTTCGGTGATTTTAAATAAATGACACGCATACAGCAGGTCACATTGCCCCATCGATTTGTCGAAGCACTGTAGGGTAATAGCTTTCTGGTGTTTCTGCGCTTTTGAATCACACTGCTTTCTCACCGCAATCTACCTCTAGAGTCGTTATTTTCTAAACGTTGATCTTTCGCATCTTTGCGTGTTTAAAAGCACTCAAAGCCCTTAGCGGGTTTAAGCCTCAGGGAGTATTGGTTTTCTAAACTAAAGCGTGACAATGAGATGAGGATTTCTTATCTCAGTTTCTAGACAGTGATGTGAGTGGTGTGTCTTTGGATTTCGCTACTGGGCTTGCCGCCTGATTGCCCGTCTTGAATCTGCTGCCTCTACTTAGTTCTCTCTCTAACTTCGATTTTCTCAAAACCTCTATTTCTTTCACATATTATGATTAAAAGACGATCATCCATTCTCGCGACACTTTCAGTGCTTACGGTCTTAGTATCTTGTTCCGCTAAGGAGACGGCCGTGGTGGCTCCACCTGCGCCTGTGAAGACAGTTGCCAATACGGCGCATAGAACGCCTTCGATTAGGCCACCTGCGCTGCGTAATCCTAGTGTGAACCTTTCAAACAGTCCTTTTAATAGCACGAAGGTGAGCTATTCACGGATTCCGACTGCGGCTCCATACATCGCGATGACGTTCGATGATGGCCCTCACCCAGTGTATACGCCTCGTTTGCTCGATATGCTTCGTAAGCGCAATATTAAGGCGACGTTCTATGTGGTGGGCACAAATGTGAAGCGTTACCCGTCGATTATCCGTAGAATCGTAGCCGAGGGTCACGAAATCGGTAACCATACGGTCAATCACCCGAACTTGAGTAAGATGAGTAACTCAGCAGTGCGTAATGAGCTCAATGGCGCGCGGGATTCGATCGTTGCTATCTGTGGTGTGAAGCCACGCACGATGCGTCCTCCTTATGGAGCACTTACGACGAGCCAGCGCTCATGGATTCATAGCGAGTATGGTTACCCGACGATTCTCTGGGATGTGGATCCTAAGGATTGGCAGAAGCCAGGTGCTTCGGTGGTGGCTTCACGTATCGTCCAAGGCACACGTAATGGCTCGATTGTGCTGGCACACGATATTCATCAGGCGACGGTTGATGCGATGCCCGCTTCTCTGGATGGTTTGTTGAGAAAAGGGTTTAAGTTTGTCACTGTCTCTCAGCTTCTTTCTCTAGGAGGCACAGCTCAGTAATGGGCTTCTTACTGCACTCTGCCTTTGGGCTCATACTTACCATGGGAGTGCGGTAAATACCTCGTAGTGAGAATCGAAATTCATGATAGCTAGCCATTACTTCCGGATACGCCAGCGACTTAAAGGTGTCGTTCATGGGGTTCTGGATTTGGCGGCAAAAACAGGCTCTGATGCCGAGGCTTTGGGCCAGAAGAGTATTATCAATGGTCTGAATGATCCGATACTCTACACGGTTTATGGCGAGAAGAAGGCGGGTAAGTCGACTTTTCTCAATGCGCTTTTTGGTAGTGAGCTGTGTGATGTAGATGGCGATGGTAGCGGCCGTTCATCCGCGAAGGGAGCACTGGTGAAGAGTGCTCTGACGAAGAATTTACCAGTAAAAAAGACGACGGAGTCGTCAGTGAAGTGGTATTTATTTAAGCCTGAGTCGGA
>JALZUH010000152.1 GCA_023301645.1 Akkermansiaceae bacterium | reverse complement strand
AGTGTCACCACGACTAGTGGCAATAAAAAGATCACACAGGCGAGCCAAAGCTGGATCATTTGGCAGACACGCGACATACCGCCACTGAGGAAGTATGAGCCTAGCCCAGATTTCGATGTATTATCGCCAAAGCCCGCGGCTTGGAAAAGTATCCAGCCAATCGACACTACCCAGAGAGTCACCCATGCTGCCTGAGCTCGTGCAGGCTGGATGAGTGTTGGATTGGCATCATGCGGTGTCAGATACGGTAACACGGCAGGGAATAGAGCAACGCAAAGTAGCATGATCACCCAGACTTTTCGCTGAATGATCGTCGCTAGAGTAAGACGAAAAAGTGACATATTCATGGTATTAGTTAAGCTTGGTTTTAAGGTCTCCCCACTTCTTCGGCACATCGCCACCTGATAAATGGACAATATCACCATCACTGATGACTACAGAACTCGCCATCTCCATACTATCGAAGTCTGGATGGCAGCTCACTAGGCGAACGATACCCTCGCTCTGCTCAGCCCACAAGTCCTGGAAAATTTCGCGTGCAAAGGCGTCTAGACCCGTAAAAGGCTCGTCTAGAAGCAGTATCTCGATCTGACCCTCCACCGTAGAATACTCGGCTACGAGCAATGCGACCTTGCGCTTATTACCAGTCGAAAGCTTACCGTAGGGCTTCTTCACATCGAGCTCCAGCTTATCGGCTAATGCCATCGCCTCCTTGTATCTATTTTTGACCAATAGGCTTTTAAAAATATTCTGAGCAGAAAGCTCAACATCGAATGATAAGTCCTCACTGAGCAGCTGGCACCTACCCTTCAGGCTGTATGTGCCTTTGAGCGATTCTAGCACACCTGCTAAAGTTCTTAGCAACGTAGTCTTACCTCTGCCATTTCGAGCTAGCAGGTAATGTGTCCCCTGCCCAAGCTGAATTCCTTCTTCCTGCTGCACCCGAGCGAGCTCTTCTTGGTATCCGATGGATAACCCGCTCTCCATTGTTAGATAGTAATCACTAACGCCTGACATTGTTTGATCTGAATCTTCCATTAATTAGAGGTAACTCTAAATAACGAATCAAACCCATGGCAAGCATGAATTCAACTTCTCCACCCTAACGGCTACATTACCCCATCGCTGAATACTCCTCTGACAAAACCACCTTATATTCTCGTCATTTATTGAGCTTATTGGGTTTTCTTTTTTGATAATCATGATTATTTAACCCCTAGCACTATGAGCAATCGCATTGATACTACCTTTCAGAACCTCAAGGAAAAAGGCCAAGCCGCCTTTGTCGCCTACGTCTGCGCTGGCGACCCTGATATCGAAGCATCCCTCTCCGTCATTCGAGCCCTCGCAGATGCAGGTGCTGATGTCATCGAGCTTGGCGTTCCCTTTTCTGACCCCCAAGCCGACGGCATTGTCAATCAGCTAGCCGCTGAGCGATCACTGAAAAACGGCATGTCAGTGAAGAAACTCATGGAGTTCATTCGCGAGTTCCGCACCACCCACGACACTGCTATTGTGCTCTTCACCTACCTCAATCCCGTCTACGCGTATGGTTATGAGAAATTCCATATCGACGCAGCAGCAGCGGGAGCGGATGGTATCCTACTGCTCGACCTACCGCCTGACGAAATCGCCCATAACAGCGAGCTAATAAGTGCCGCAGGACTCAAGCACGTCACCCTGATCTCACCATCCACACCCGCAGATCGTATCAAGATGCTCGCAAAACAGTCCGAGGGATTCATCTATGCGGTATCACGCATGGGTGTGACAGGCGCACAGGCAGCTCCCTCAGCAGGGATCGGAGCCATCGTAGCCAATATCAAGCAACACACGGACACTCCAGTCTGCGTCGGATTTGGCATCAACACCCCAGACGAAGCCGCTGCTGTAGCAGAGCTTGCTGACGGTGTCGTCGTGGGATCGGCCATCGTCAACCAAGTAGCCCTTAACGCCTCAGATGCAAACCTAGCTACTATTGTCGCAGACTTCGCATCCCCTCTTATCCAAGCTTGCAAATAATATCAGCCTTAACTTCAGCCCCCATATAACATCATGACTCTCAACTTTCATAAAATGAATGGCGCAGGTAACGACTTCGTCGTCATCGATAACCGCGATCTCGACATCGAGCTATCTAAAGAACAAATCGCCAAGCTATGTGACCGCCAGCGTGGCGTAGGTGCCGACGGGCTGCTCGCTGTCGAGCCTGCTGAAAAAGGTGCTGATTACAAATTCCGCTACTACAATGCCGATGGGGGCGAAGCTGAAATGTGCGGTAATGGTGCTCGCTGCTTCGGCAAATACACAGCCAGAATCTCAGGTGAAGGCACCGAGCTTGTCACCTTCGAAACCATCGCCGGCACCCTTAGCGCGACCATGATCGGCGATGATGTGAAAATCGCCATGTCAGATCCATTCGACCTCGAAATGAATGCTGACCTACAGATCGAAGGTCTCGACGCCCCTATCCATGTGCTCAACACAGGTGTCCCCCATGCCGTCGTCTTCGTCGACGATCTAGAGTCACTCGACATTGTCAAATATGGAGCCGCTATCCGCTACCACAGCCATTTTGCCCCTGCTGGCACGAATGTAAACTTCGTGAGCATTCATGACGAAAAGCACATCGCTATCCGCACCTACGAGCGCGGAGTAGAGGGCGAAACTCTCGCCTGCGGCACCGGCATGACCGCCTGTGCACTCATCCATCATCTGCGCACTCGTGCGGCATCACCTATTAATGTTGATGTAGAAGGTGGCGACACCTTAGAGATTGGGTTCTCAGCTGATGAGTCCGACTTTACCGAGGTCACCCTCACTGGGCCTGCCGACTTCGTATTTATTGGCCAAATACAGATTTAATCTGTCAACTCATTGGCCCAAAGTTCTCACTTGTATATCCATTACTAACATCTAAGACTCACCACCATGTTTCACGGCACGCATACAGCACTCATCACTCCATTTAAAGATGGTCAGGTAGATAAAGACGCCTTTCGCGATCTTATCGAACGCCAAGTGGCAGCAGGCATCACTGGTATCGTCCCCTGTGGCACTACTGGCGAATCACCGACACTCAATAACAAGGAACACCTCCAAGTCATCGAGCTAGCCGTGGAATATGCAGCAGGTCGCACCAAGGTCATCGCAGGCACCGGTGCTAACTCCACTGCCGAAGCCGTCTACCTCACCACCGAGGCTGCCAGAATGGGCGCTGACGCAACACTGCAGGTATGCCCATACTACAATAAACCCTCACAAGAAGGCCTCTATCAGCATTACAAGAAAATCGCTGAAGCCACCGACTTGCCAATGATGCTCTACAGCATCCCCGGGCGCTCTGTCATCGAGATCGCAGTCGACACCATCGCACGCCTCGCCGCTGACTGCCCCACCATTATTGCCAATAAGGAAGCAGGCGGAAAGCCCGAGCGCGTCACTGAGATCAAAAACGCACTCCCAGACGACTTCCAAATCCTCTCTGGTGACGACCCGCTCACCATCGACTTCATGAAGCTCGGTGCTGTAGGCCTCGTATCTGTCGCCACCAATCTCATCCCACAGCCAATGGTCGAGCTCGTCGACGCCATGCTCGCCGGCAAGCTCTCCGAAGCAGAAGCACTCCAAGCGAAATATGAGCCCCTCATGAGCACACTCATGAGCATCGACACCAATCCCGTCCCCATCAAAGCAGCTGTCGCCATGCAAGGCCACTGTAGCACTGAGATCAGGCTCCCACTCGTCGCTCTCTCCTCAGCCAATGAAGCCATACTTCGCGACAAGCTCAGCAGCTTCGGACTCCTCTAAATAGACTGATACAATGATTAAGCTACTCATCACAGGAAGCAGTGGTCGAATGGGGCAAACCCTCATTCAGGCAGGTAATGACCACCTAGAAACAGAAGTCACCAGCACCCATGATGCAGGTGATGACATCCACGATCGCTTTCAGAACACAGACGCGTGTATTGACTTCACCGTTCATCACTTCACCAAGGAAGTCCTCGATGCAGCCATTGCAGCGAAGACCCCACTCGTCATCGGCACAACAGGCCACACTGACGAGGAAAAAGCACGTATCACTGAAGCCGCCAAGACTCTTCCTATCGTCTTCGCTGCCAACTACTCCATCGGAGTAAACACCCTCTTCTGGCTCACGCAGAAAGCGACACAAATCCTCGGAAATGACGCCTTCGACATCGAAGTCACTGAGATGCACCATAAGCATAAGATCGACGCCCCCTCAGGCACAGCCCGCAGACTTCTTGAAATCCTTAATGAGGAGACCAAGACAAGCTACGAAAATGACGTCGCCCACGGTCGCCTCGGTAATATCGGACCTCGCCCGAGTAAAGAAATCGGCATGCACACCCTACGTGGTGGTGATGTCGTAGGTGATCACACCGTCATGTTTGCCGCTGATGGCGAGCGCGTAGAGCTCACCCACAAGGCGTCTAGCCGTATGACCTTCGCCTCAGGCGCTGTCCGCGCAGCAGTATGGATTCAGGACAAGCCTGCTGGACTCTACGACATGCAAGACGTCCTAGGACTCAAGTAAGTCAATCAATCGATCATGGAAACACGGGTAGGCATAGCCCTAGGTGCTAATCTAGGTGATAAGCTCGCCCAGCTTCAGCAAGCCCGTGACCTACTCGTCCAGCTTAGCTCAAACGAGAGCACTACGAGCTCAGAGCCGACCTGCCACTTACAGGCACCTATCTACCACTCTGCACCACTAGACTGTCCAGACGGCTCACCTGATTTCTATAATACCGTCATAGAAATCAGCTACTCTGGCAGCCCACAGCAGCTTCTTGAACAGACCCAGCACATCGAGAACATCCTCGGTAGAGAGAGCCTACATGGTCACAATACCCCTAGACTCATCGATCTAGATATCCTCTATTTTGGAAATCAGACGCTCAGCTCACCCCGTCTCATCATCCCGCATCCAGAGCTCACTAGCAGGAGCTTCGTCCTACAGCCACTAGCCGACATCAAGCCTGAGCTTACTCTTCCCAGTGACATCTGCACTATAGCCGAGCACACTCAGCGCCTTGACTCATCCAGTGCCCCGCTTAGAGTTGCCCATCGAGACTGGTAGCCTCCGCGTGTAATCTCTAATTAACACACACCTTCTCACCCCACCTAGCATATGATGAACTCCACCGAAAAAGCCAATCACATCAAAGCGCGGAAGACAGATGATACCCACGGCAGAATCTCCGCACTTACCGCCTACGATTACCCTACGGCACGTCTCCTTGACGAAGCAGGAGTTGACATCATCCTCGTTGGTGACTCGCTTGGCATGGTGGTGCTCGGATTCCCAGATACCACTCATGTCACCCTAGATATGATGCTCCATCACGTAGCCGCTGTTTCGCGTGGGGTGAAGCACGCCCTTGTCATCGGGGATATGCCGATCAATACCTACGACACGCCAAAGCAGGCACTTACCACAGCACAAGCTCTCGTAGCTGCTGGTGCCGATGTTGTTAAGCTCGAAGGAGGTGTCGGACAGGTCGAAAAGATCAAAACTATCATCGCCGCAGGCATCCCCGTCATCGGCCACCACGGCATGCTACCACAGCGAGTCCTCGAAGACGGCGGCTATAAGAAAAAAGGCAAAACCAAAGAAGAGTTCCAAGCCATCCTCGAAGGTGCCATCGCTTTAGAGCAGGCGGGTTGCTTCGCCCTCGTGCTAGAGAGCATCACCCCTGAGCTAGCCAATGAAATCACAACGACACTCAGTATTCCGACCATCGGTATTGGCTGCGAGAACAAGGAGCACCCACAGACCTGCGACGGAGAAATTGCCGTCATCACCGATCTCATCGGCTCCTACCCATGGTTTGTCCCGCCTTTTGCCACTCCTAGGGCAGATGTATCGTGGGAAATATCTCGCTCAGTAAGCGAATATATCGACTCTCTATAAAGCGAGGCAGCGCCTGCATTCGCTCTTCGAGCTCTCCACCTGACAATGATCTCCCCTATGAAAGACCTCAGCCTAGAAACCCCTGATGAGTGCGGTGTCATGCTACTATCAGAGACATCCCTATTTCCAGGCTGCTCGATGATGCTTAACATCTTCGAACCACGCTATAAAACAATGCTCCAAGACTCCCTAGAGAGCACATGGATGATAGCACTAGGTGACCTCAATGAAGCTGCCCTATCGAGCAATGCTGGTCTAGACTATGGTGTTCTGAGTCTCATTAACTTCTGTAAGAACCTGCCTGACGGTAGATCTAATCTCGTCATCAAGGGACTCCTACCCGTGCAATTCACCCACTGGGACAAAACATCACCCTACCCCAAGGCGAAGATTTCACCTCTACGCAGAAAGCCCATCGACTCCGAACTCGAACAGCAGGCTATCCGCTCACTCATCAGCGCATCCATTGCCAGCCACCTCAGTCATCTATCTGGGAATATCAGCCAAACGATACTCAGTGATTTGGCAGCTATCAATGAAATCACTACACTCATCGACCAAGTAGCTCACAACTTCATCTCAGAGCCAGCCCTACGGCTAAGCCTCCTCAGTGAGCTAGATGACAGACAGCGCGTCCACACACTCATCACGGCACTAGAGCAGTCCTCAGAAGACTAGAGCCAGCACGAAGGCACACGCTAAAACTCTCACCCCTACCATGCCCTCACCCGAAAAGATCATCGCACTTGAGAAGCGCATGCGTGAGCTCGGTATCACTGAGGAGACTCTCACCGAGAAATTCATCCACGGTAGCGGTAGTGGCGGTCAGAAAGTGAACAAAACCGCCTCCTGTGTCTACCTCAAGCACATCACCACAGGCATCGAAGTAAAGTGCCAGCAGCAACGCTCACGTGAGCTCAACCGCTTCATCGCCCGTAAGGAACTCTGCGAGCGGCTCGAAGAAAAGCGTGATGGTAAGCAGTCAGCTAAGCAAAAAGCATTTGAGAAAATACGCCGCCAAAAACGCCGTAGGTCTCGCCGATCAAAAAACAGAATGCTCGATGATAAATCTAAGCAATCGGAGAAAAAAAATGCCCGCAAGCCCCCATCTCGTAACGACTAGATGATAAGGCGGAGCTCACTGGCTAGGACTTTGGGGAAGCTCAGGATACAGTATCGCACATACGACATCGAATATGTTTTAAACTGTTCATGATATTAGGAGGCGCAATTATATTCTATTTCTTATTTTCCTTTTTCGGCATTACCCACATGCTTTGGTCAGGCTGTCGCTTAAGGCGTTCTTCGGTAATTTTTGCATTCATGCTTTCGTCGACGAATTGATCCCAGTCTTTCTCGTTACCGAGCACTGGCGCAAATGGTATAACCGAACCTGTAGCACGCTGGCCGCTACCTCGCTGAAGATACTCTCCGAGCTCGGCTCTGGCCTCCTTGGCGACAGCTAAGATCATCTCGACGACCTCTGGGTTCTCCTGCGCCACATCATTTCTCTCCGAAGGGTCAGCAGAAAGGTTATAGAGCACAGGGTGATGGAGATTTTTAAATTCACTTCTCATATTCCAATGTGGCAGTTGTGCTTCATTACGAGGTAAGTGCATTTTCCAATCCCCTACCCTTACCGCCTGAAGGTTTTCGTTATTGTAATAATAAAAGGGCTCGTCTTTCTCACGTGATAATTCTTCCCCATCCAACAATGGCAAAAGGCTTACACCATCATAGACTCGATCTCCTGGTAATGTAGCTCCCATAGCTTCACTAAGTGTAGGGAACAGGTCCATTGCATTAACAGGTGTGTCGATTACACGCCCCGCCTTAATCTTAGCTGGCCAGTGAACAATAAACGGGACTCTATGGCCTCCTTCAAAGCTCACATACTTAGTGCCTCGATATGGGGCTGCGTGTCTGGTGCGATTAGGACCATTATCTGAGCTAAAGATGACGATCGTATCATCCGCCACACCTGTTTCTTCAAGTGCTTTCATCAGCTCGCCAATACCCCAGTCCATTTCCTGAATAACATCACCACGTTTACCGTCTTTCGAAGTTCCTCTAAACTTCTTGCCTGCTCTGAATGGAATGTGCGGGTAGTTATGAGCAAAATAGATAAAGAATGGCTTGTCTCCCTGTTCTTTGACAAACTTGATAGCGCGCTCGGTATAAAGCTCAGTCATTCGATCCAAGGGCGTTTCTTTATACAAAACATCTTTGCCATCAAAAAACGTCTTCAAGTGCCCAGCGTTACCGTGCATACCATAAGAGGAGTCAAAGCCTTGATTCTGCATGTGAAATTCTGGCTGCGTTCCGAGATGCCACTTTCCAATCAAAGTGGTGCTGTAGCCCTTTGTTTTAAACTGCTCAGCAATCGTGATTTCATCTGGATTAAGCCCTAGAAACCAATGTGCCTTCCGAATGGGGTTAATCCCCATATACAAGCCTGAGCGCTGAGGGTATGCACCAGTTAAGAAGGCCGCTCTCGACGGAGAACAAATGCTGGCAGCAGTATGGAAATCAGTAAACTTGACCCCCTCTGAGGCGAGACGATCAATATGAGGAGTCTTTACTCTTTTAGCCCCATAACAACTCACATCCGCATAACCCAGATCATCGGTAAGGAAGAAAATAACATTAGGTGGTCTCTCACTAGCTAAAGCTAAAGAAGAGATCGCAGCCATGCAAGCTGCCGTAGGCCAAGTTGATTTTAGTAATTTCATCATGCTTCATTATTTTTTAACTCTTTTCTTAACAGGCCTTAGTGAATCAAGGAGTGCTTTCATGGTTTCGACCACTTCAGGATGCTCATGATACAGGTTTTTGGTTTGCTTCAGGTCAGCCTCAAGATCGTATAGCTGAGCTGGGGCAGCGTTTTTATTGTAACGACCATTGGTAATATCGCTGTTGATACTCCCTACATGCGAAATTGCCTTCGCACCTCCCGCCTTATGTGTTCCTACTGCATCTTTAAAGCCTCCGCTTCCACGTCGAGGGATATACATCCACTTACCCTTACGCACAGAAAGGTGAGTTGCATTTCTAGGAGAAACAGCCATTGTTTCTCGTAATGGCTCGGTGGGCTCACCGACTAGAGCTGGCAGCATATTCACACTATCGGCCTGCTGTTTTTTATCGATTTCCTGCCCTGTCAATGCTGCGAATGTCGCTAACATATCAACTCCGTTAATAAGCTGTGTTGAAGTCGTTGCCGCTTTGATTCCCTTAGGCCATTTGGCGATAAATGGCACGCGGTGCCCGCCTTCCCATGCACCAAATTTAAAACCAAGTATCTCTCCATTGATTCGATGCCCAGCGTCGAAAGCATCTTGACCACCTCGGTTAAACATACCGCCATTATCACTGGTGAAAATCACTAAGGTATTATCGGACAATCCATTTTTTTCTAAGCAGTCCGTTACCTCGCCGACCATCCAGTCGAGTTCATGGACGAAGTCTCCATACAGTCCACATTGGCTCGTCCCCTTGAAGCGTGGTGCTGGAGTAAATGGGTGGTGAATGTTCGTTGTCGGAATATACATAAAGAACGGCTTATCTTTATTTTCATTAATAAATTTTACACTTTTCTCAGCGAGCAGTGTCGCTGTGCGTTCATCATGGTAGATCTCATGTGCCTTCTTAGCTCCTGAGAATTTATTCTCTGACTTCTGCCCTGCCTCTGGAGGAAATAAAGGAGTCGGAGTAGCCTCTATATTTTCATCAATCACCAAAGGATCATTAGGATCCCAGCCTACAACCCTGTCATTCTCAACATACACATAAGGGAAGCCACTATTGACCTTAGGAACGCCAAAATAATAATCAAACCCAAGCTCAAGAGGACCAGGGCGCAGAGGCTTATTCCAGTCTGTCTTACCTACGCCGAAGCCTAAGTGCCATTTACCAATAACAGCCGTAGCGTAGCCTTTGTTTTTAAATAGCTGGCTGAGAGTTAGTTTATCGGTATCGATGAGTAAAGACTGCTCATGTCCACAAGGTCCCCAAATGTTTTTTCTAAAAGGGTATTCACCAGTTAGTAGGCCGTAGCGTGAAGCCGTGCAGACGGCAGATGCAGAGTGAGCATCGGTAAAGCGTCTACCTTCATTTGCTAGTTTATCAATATGAGGGGTTTGAATCTTAGTCGCACCATAACAGCTCAAATCACCGTATCCAAGGTCATCAGCAAAGATGAGGATTACATTAGGTGCCTTCTGCTCCTTAGCTTCGAGCCCAGCTGCCAATGACAGAGCTAATGCACATAAATTTACCCATTTCACACCTGTTGCTCTATTCGTTATCATCTTCATATTCAATTGATTCATAAGCTTGCCTCACTGTTGCACACGCAGGCTAGTTATGACAATACATTCTCACTCTATGTATTCTTTCATAAAATCAGAGAATAAATCCCCCTGAATACTGAAATTTCAAGTCACTGTTCCTAGCAAATCCGCTACAGTATATTCCGAGGAAGCGCCCCAAATGCCTTTTCAATGGAGCTCTTTGCACTGAGCCTTTCTGAACTGACTCCCATCAGGCGAGCCATTTCTTTTTCATAATGCAAAATCGCCTTTTGATCTGACCCCTCAGTGTTCAAGTATCCGAGCCCACGTGCCAGCAAGTCATATAGTTCAGGAATGGGAAACTCAGGTTCAGCTACATGTGTGAGCAGCTCGCTGAAATAAGCTGCCGCCAATGTATTGGCATACTTTTTTCGTAATCCATCACGATAATCACCCACCACAACCTCACGTAGTGCATGCAGCTCACTCTTAGAGCTCCGAACCCAGCTAAACTCTGCGCTGTAAAATAAATCAAGCTTGCCGGCAAAGGGGCTCTTAGGTCTACGAGCCCCCTTAGCAACGGTCTTAATGATTCCATGCTCCATCGTGCACCAATGCACAATGAAGCTGGTCTCAGTCAACTTCGTCAGCCTGATAATGATACCTTCTGACTGCTCCATTAGATTTTAAGAATTACTTCTTCTTTGCCCCCTTAGAAAGGTGAGCTGGCTTAGTAAGATTCGCAGCCTTAACACTTGCTGCTGGAGGAACTCTACCAAAATTGGCGTCATAGCGAGGGATATTCATACCCTCTGGTGTCTGCCAATTTGCCTTAGGCTTGTGAGTCACATAGACATAGTAAGGTGTGCCTGTAACTCCACCACCAATAAAGCGTGGCATGAGATAGGCATCACCCTTTTTAAGTGTTACCTTGAATGTCACCTCCTTGGCACCTTCAGCGATATCGATCTCCTGCTTGGCATCACCCATTTCGAAAGTGGCCTTGGTAAAGTTAAATGCCTTCTCACCCTTGCCCGCATCATTGATAGCGCGATCAAGCTCTACAGGCCAGCGGCGTAGTGAAAATTCATATTCGCCCTCAGTCACGACATCAAGACCCCAGCGACCTTCCATCATAGGATCTCCACCTCTGATGTGCTTTTGGTTCCACGGTGGTAATACATCAATCAACCAGTCATGTGAGGTAAGGACTACAAGAGGAGCTTCATCTGATCCGATAGTTATATTACTAAGAATACTCTGATCTTTAGAAACATCATCCCAAAACACATCATAGCTCGCTCTAAGAGTGCTAACGACCTCTTGATTCTGAGTAGCAATATCCTTCTCCTGCCTAGGATCAGCGATAATGTCATAGAGTTCAACGCCATTGATTAGACGCCACTGATCAGTCATCACAGCACTCTCACGCCATTTTTCAGGATCAAGAATACGCTGAGACTCCACAACGAGCGTTCTCGGCTC
Organism: Akkermansiaceae bacterium; assembly: GCA_023301645.1. Taxonomy (GTDB): domain Bacteria; phylum Verrucomicrobiota; class Verrucomicrobiia; order Verrucomicrobiales; family Akkermansiaceae; genus Oceaniferula. The sequence goes on along the minus strand of JALZUH010000152.1, from coordinate 5,891 downwards.
CCAGCTTGCGCCATCGGTATAAATGAGGTTTCTGAGACTCGTGCCATCAAAGTCGATCTTAGGTGCCTCTAGCTTACAGAAGTCGATCAAGGTAGGCATGACATCGAGATGAGCTGTGAGGTTTTTCACCGACTTACCGGCAGCAATCTTACCTGCAGGCCAGCGCATGATAAATGGCACACGGTGACCACCTTCCCAGCGCTGCGCCTTCACGCCACGCATACCACCATCATAGCCACGACCACCTTTAAGACCACCTGATGTTCCATTATCTGTCATGTAGATAAGAATGGTATTCTCAGCTAAGCCCTCTTCCTCAAGAACGCGGTTAAGCTTTGCGACATTATCATCAATATTGGTGATCATACCGTAGAACTCAGGCACAGAAACACGAGGATCGCCGACATATGGCTTCGTGTATTCCTCAGGACAATAGAAAGGACTATGCGGCGCATTTGTTGAAATATAAGCAAAGAACGGCTGATCTTTATTCTCTTTGATAAACTTAATACCCTGATCAAACCAAACATCCGTGCAGAACCCCTCAAGTCTCTCCAACTTACCATTCACATAGTAGGTATCATCAAAATAGTCATTCCCCCAGTAATCAGGAGTCTGCCCCACACCACCTGCCGCATGATAAACAGTGTGACCAAAGCCTCGATCCTCAGGGCGGTATGGGTAGTTATCACCTAAGTGCCACTTACCAAATAGTCCTGTTTTATAGCCATTACCTTCGAACACATTAGCAATAGTCACCTCGCGCTGGCGCAACATATTACGACCCTGCACCGTATGCCACACGCCGACGCGGTTAGAATATCTACCTGTCATTAGCGCAGCACGCGTAGGACCACAGGTCGGGTCGACATGAAAGTTATCCAATAACACTGACTCATCACGTAACTTATCGATGTGAGGCGTCTTGATTGCAGGATTACCCGTAAACCCAAAATCGCCATAACCTTGGTCATCGGTAATAACAATAACCACGTTAGGTTTCTTAAAGTCCTCAGCATAAAGTGCCAAAGAAGATGACAACGATAACAATAATGAAATCGGTTTAATGTAATTTGCTTTCATAAATATATACATCTTATTTCTCAAATCCCCTAGTCGGTCAAACCTCAAATCCTCTTTCCATAATGTTTACATACTCTATACTAACAAACTCTCCCACCCACTTCCTCACCTTTATGAACACTGGCTACCACCCTCACAAGAACCTCCTCACGCTCTCTCTAATAGCCCTCCTCACCAGCGCTCTATCAGCACAAGAAACTTCGCCAAAGCCCCCCCAAATCTCTACGCAAGAGCTCATCACCCACCTACTCGCACAAAACCTCGGCACACGTAGCTTCCCCTTCTCAGAGGTCGTCTCAGCCGCCACAGGAAAGCAAGTCATACCATTCCAAAAAGAAAACCCCGCACACCAAGCCACCATCACCGCCATCAGACTAGCCGCAGTCAGCGCCACTAACGAGCTCAGCAGCCCAGGCTCGCCCGTCCGAGAGCTGCGCCGCATCAATGAAGCATCGAGAATTTTCGAAAACCACTTTCTAAAACAGCTCAATCTACAGCCAAACATCACCTGCTCCATCCCGCGTAATGCACAAGGAAACCAACAACGCTCTGGCTACCCTGACCTACTCATCATCCACACCGACCATCAGCAAAAGCAAACCCACTTCTACCTCGACCCCAAGCTCTTCGAGCAAAAATCACGAGCCTCCTCACTGCGCACCTTTTATTACGAACCCAGAAAGCACACCCATAAAATACACCACCATGCCACCCACCTACTCATCGGCATCAGTCATGATGGTAATCAAGGCGCGTGGCAATTCACCCACTGGGAAATAGTCGACCTCTCTGGCTTCAACGTCCGCCTCAAGGCCGAATTCCAAGCCTCCAACAGAGATATCTACCGCCCTCACACCGTCATCGAATCATCAGCCGATGAGTAACAATGAAATCATAAGCAATCAATTCTCTTGCTTCTTCGCGCCGTATTCTTAACTTTACGCCCATGAGTCAAAACAAGAGCACGCGCCACCGCACCAGCGGCTCAGCAGCTCGTGATGACTATCTTGAGCAAATACACCATCTCATCGAAGAAAACGGCTACGCCCGCCCCATCGACATTTCAAAAAAACTCGAAATATCGCAGGCCAGCGTCACCAACATGCTCAAAAAGCTTAACGAAGAAGGCCTCGTCAAGCACATCAAATACCGTGGCACCACCCTCACCGACCAAGGCCAAAGCATTGCCCGCGCCATTATCGACAGGCACCGCACCCTTACCACCTTCCTCGAACTCTTCGACATCGACAAGGACACCATCTACCGTGACGTCGAAGGCATGGAGCATCATGTATCCAGAGCCAGCCTAGAAGCCATCCGCGCTGTAGCAGCTCACCTCACTGAGAATCCAGCCACCCTCAGTGCCATCAAAGACAATTCAGCGCTTTAGCTGCCTAATCCCTTGCCATGGGGATAAAGCAAGTGTATTGAACTCATCGCGCTTCTGAAATCCCGCGCAATCTTTACAATGCTTAAATGGACTCTGCAAAAAATCGTTGGTAATAAAAATCAACGTGAGGTGAAACGCCTCGCCCCCGTCGTTGCCAAAATCAACGCTATCGAAGAATCTTATCAGAAAGATTCTGACGAAGCCCTGCGCCAGCGAGTCAGCACTTGGCAAACATACCTTCACCGCTACCTACCACTGGAAACACCCACAGTGCGCCAGATGGAAATCATGGAAGCCGAAGAGCTCAATGCCACCACTGACGCACTTAACCTGCGTCTCGACGCACTACGTGAAGAATTCCCAACATTTCCTGAGGCTAAAGCTGACATCGAAAGCATTGAGCACGCCAAAGCAGCCTTCCGAGCTGCTGAAGAAAACCACTTCGAAGGATCACGTGCTAAGTATCTAGACCAAATCATGCCAGAGGCATTTGCCGCAGTCAAAAGCGCTGCCCGCCGCCTCTGTGGCCAGACCGTTCAAGTATGTGACCAGCCCATGCAGTGGCAAATGGTTCACTTCGATGTTCAGCTTATCGGAGGAATCGCCCTCCACCGCGGTATGATTGCAGAGATGCAGACCGGTGAGGGAAAAACCCTCGTCGCCACACTACCAACCTTCCTCAATGCCCTCACTGGACTCGGCGTGCACGTTGTCACCGTCAATGACTACCTTGCTCGACGTGACTCAGAGTGGATGGGAGCCGTCTTCAAGTTCCTAGGACTCAGCATCGGAGTGATCCAGAGTCAGCAGCCACCACAGCACCGCCGTGAGCAGTATCAGAACGACATCACCTACGGCACCAATGCAGAATTCGGCTTCGACTACCTACGTGACAATGGCATGTCATCCTCACAGGAGGAGCAGGTGCAGAGAGGTCACTACTTCGCCATTATTGACGAAGTCGACTCTATCCTCATCGACGAAGCAAGAACTCCACTCATCATTTCTGGCCCATCCACGGTCTCCAATACCGAGCAGTATGATCGCTACCGCCCGCTCATTGAGCAGCTCGTCAAAAAACAGAACACTCTCTGCAATGACCTCGCTGAAGAAGCGAAGAAAGCTCTCGCAGCCAAAGACGAAGTCGCCGCTGGACGCGCAATTTTCAAAATCAAAATGGGCAACCCACGTAATCGCCAACTCGCGCGATTCATGGAAGAGCCAGACACCCGCCGTCTGATCGAGAAAACTGAACTCTCGATGTATCAGGATGCGCAGAAGCGTGACCTCTACGAGATCAAAGAAGAGCTCTTCTACACCATCGACGAAAAGGCACACGACGCCGACCTCATGGAGCTAGGCCGCGAATACCTCTCACCTAATGACTCAGAGGCATTTGTCCTTCCCGACCTAGGCACCGCCTACGCCGAAATCGACGCTGACCTCAATATGTCAGACCAAGATCGCTCAGCTAAGAAGAACGAGCTCCAGTCCCGCCTCGACACACAGGGTGAGAAGATGCACTCCATCTCGCAGCTACTCAAAGCCTACTGCCTCTACGAAAAAGACGTGCAATACGTCATCGCAGAAAACAAGGTCGTCATCGTTGACGATAACACTGGACGTGAAATGCCAGGGCGTCGCTGGTCAGATGGCCTGCACCAGGCCGTCGAAGCAAAGGAAGGTGTCCACGTCGAAGAGGAGACCCAAACTTACGCCACGATCACTATCCAGAACTACTTCCGCCTTTATGAAAAGCTAGGTGGAATGACAGGAACCGCAGAAACCGAAGCTGCTGAATTCCATGATATTTACAAGCTAGACGTGCTTCCGATCCCGACCAACGTGCCAAACATCCGTATCGATCACAATGATCAGGTATTCAAAACACGACGCGAGAAATACAATGCGGTAGTCGAAAAAATCAAAGAAGCCCACGAGCGCGGCCAGCCTGTCCTCGTAGGAACAGCATCAGTCGACGCCTCAGAGCTACTTGGCAAAATGCTCAAAAGAGCCAAAGTGCCATGCAACATCCTCAATGCTAAGTATCACCGCCAAGAGGCAGAAATCGTCACCAATGCAGGACAAAAAGGCTCTGTCACCGTCTCCACCAACATGGCTGGACGAGGCACCGACATTAAGCTAGGTGAAGGTGTAGCAGAAGCAGGAGGACTCTTCGTCATCGCCACCGAGCGCTACGAATCACGCCGAGTCGATCGCCAGCTTCGAGGACGCTGTTCTCGACAGGGTGACCCGGGCATGAGCCAGTTCTTCATCTCCTTTGAAGATGACCTCATGCGCAACTTCGCCGCAGCAGACCGCATGACGAACATGATGGAGCGCTTCGGACTCGAAGAAGGAGAAGCACTCGAGCACAAATGGCTCAACCGCTCTGTAGAAACCGCTCAGAAGCGTGTAGAGCAGCGAAACTACACACACCGTAAGCGCGTTCTCGACTTCGACGACGTGATGAATAAGCAGCGTGAAGTAGTCTACGGCTACCGTAATGAAATCATCCGCTCTGAAAACCCACGTGAACTTGTCTACGAAGTCATCGAGCGAGCCATCCCAGAAGAAGTAGACGGCTACCTCAAGGGACGCGACAACGACTCACCCGACTACGCCGAGCTACTCAGCTGGGTCAACACCACCTTCCCAGTCCAGCTCTCACTCGACGAGAGTGGCTTCCACGATCGTGATGCTGAGGGTAATGCTCAGTTCCTCGTCGACAAGGTCAAGCAAGCCTACGAACTTAAGATGTCACACGAGCAGCCTGAGCTACTCGACATGCTAGAGCGCCACATCATCCTCACCGGTATTGATAAGCTATGGCAAGAACACCTCTACAACATGGACGCACTGCGCGAAGGCGTTCATCTCCGCGCACAAGGGCAGAAAGACCCTCTCGTAGAGTATAAAAACGAAGCATACTCGCTCTTCGAAACACTCATGGCTAGTATCGAGACGGAAACACTAAGTAACCTCTTCCGATCAACGACCAACGTAGACCAGTTTGAGAACTTCATGCGTGATCTCCCACAGCACCTCAGCAGTGATGCAAATACTCAAGGTGGCAATACAGGCAATGGCGGCATTCCACCACAGAATGTGGCACAAACTGGAAACACCAGTAACCTATCAATGTCGCCAACAACTGACGGCAAGAAGGTCAAAATCAACCTACCCAAGCGCCGTCCCACCATAAAGATGAACCGCAATGACGATTGCCCATGTGGATCTGGCAAAAAGTTCAAAAAATGCTGCGGTAAAGAGTAACATACTCTAACTAAACCCTTCAAAAAGCATCCTAGGTAACTATACCTTAGGGTGCTTCTTATGCGCTAGCTTCCTGACGCGCACTGCTCTTTTCAGCTCGATCAATCCTTGATCAATCCACCTCAAGCTAACGCTTCAGCAC
>JALZUH010000151.1 GCA_023301645.1 Akkermansiaceae bacterium | reverse complement strand
ATTCAGAGGGTAACTCTGGAGGTGGTGGCAATAGAAGATCACGCAATCGCAGACCACGCTAGCATCCACAGCTTCATCTACCACTAGGCAGAGGAAGCTAAAGGTTTCTAGAAGACTAGGCCACTAGCTAGACAAATCATCATCCCATGAAGATCCTCATCAGGTCTTCCATGGGATGTTCTGTTTATAGACGTTTATTAATTACGCCCTAGCTATCCAACAAATCAATGAATGCAGGTAGCATCGTGCTATACAGGGTGTTTTTACCACCGCGAGATAGCTGATCGATGACCAGCTCTGAGGGCTCATCCTTGTTGGCTGGCGTGTGGGTAGAGAGCTGGTAATCACCAGCTTGAAGCTCCTGATGGAGGTAGCCTGAGCCAGCCTCACGGCAGACTTTCACCACACACTCTGGCGATGACACCTCCAAGGCACCCACAGGTGCACTAGACGCATCAAGCTCAATCCCAGCTATGATGCTCACACCATCAGTGGACTTAAAACGATACTCGCCTTGAGCAGTCTTATCCTCGAGCTTCCAGCCCATACTCTTTACTAGCCAAGCCAGTAATTGCAGCGCAGCTGTTTCATGACTAGGATTTGCGACAATACGCACATTTGAGAGCTTGGAAAGCGCGCCACTAGCAACGGGATCATCAAAAAGCCCAGCCATAGCTAGACGGATCTGATACGTGCGAGTCCACTCCAAATCCATGGGTAAGAAGTGACCTGCCCCATTAATAGCCTGCTCAATGACTTTAAATGACTCCAGTGGATTTGCCCACTCAGCACTATCGTAAACAAAACGATCAATCAGGCTATACAGACGTTCAGCAAAGATCGAGCTCAGCTCTCCCTGCCACCAGAAAACAAGTGGCAAATCGCTATTCAAATGAGCAAAAACGGTGTTCTCAAGTCGACCAGTCTCACAGCCAGTGAGATGAAAGGCAATCTGCTCACAGCAAACGCTCTTCTTCCCACCTGAGAGATTACAATGAGTGGTGATCCACGCCCGAATAGAAGCCTCTGGAGCCTCTCTATTGATCTCTATGAGTAATGCTCTACAAGCATGCTCATGAGTAATCGAGTGAATGACCTCCGAATTCTCTAAAATCGTCCCCTCAGCTTCTGAGTAGATGGCGAGATTAATAAGTGAGGCATTTGTATTCGCCTCATCACTCTCCCAGAGCAAGCGCAGCTCTTTATCAACAGAGCCTATACTGACCTCCTTACCTAAGATCGAATAATCAAGGGATTCACTATTTGTCGTCGTTGCCATTACTAGTAATTTCGATGTGGTTTAAAATCCTCCTAGAGTCTTCTCCACTGGTGACCAGCAGCTGCTAGTAGATCATCAGCCTCCTTAGGCCCCCATGTTCCTGCGACGAACTCTGTCATCTTTGGAGGAGTCTTCGACTGGTGCCAAGCATTCTCGATGTGGTCGATAAACTTCCACGCCTCCTCGACTTCGTCACGACGGGCAAAGAGTGTAGCGTCACCTGCCATCGAATCAATGAGCAGTCTCTCATAGGCCTCCGGGCTGGCTTTGCCAAAGCTCGAAGAATACTTGAAGTCCATTTTCACGGGCTCAAGTCTGAGGCTCGCCCCAGGGATTTTTGAAACCATACGAAGGGAAATGCCCTCATCTGGCTGAATGCGGATGACAAGCACATTGCCACCAGGAACCCCATCTGAGAGCGCATTAAAGAGCACGCTTGGTGGGTTTTTGAAATGAATAGAAATCTCTGTAGCCTTCTTCGGCAGCTGCTTACCAACACGGATGTAGAATGGAACACCACTCCAGCGCCAAGTATCAAGCATCACCTTCACGGCGACATAAGTCTCCGTCTTCGACTCAGGATCGACACGATCTTCTTCACGGTAACCGACGACCTCCTTGCCATCGACATGACCTGCTACATACTGGCCGCGCACGACATTCTCAGCAACTAGCTCAGGGGTATCCCACTGGCGCATCGAACGCAGAACTTTCACCTTCTCATCTCGCACACCATCGGCAGAAAGATCAGTCGGAGGCTCCATCGCCACCAGACTTAGTAGCTGTAATAAGTGATTCTGCACCATGTCACGCAGTGCTCCTGCCTGATCATAGTAGCCACCGCGTCCGCCCTCCATGCCGAGGTTCTCAGCACAGGTAATCTGCACCTGCTCGATGTAATTGTTATTCCATAGTGGTTCAAAAATAGCGTTCGCAAAACGAAGCACCATGATATTCTGAGCCGTTTCCTTCCCTAGGTAATGGTCGATACGGTAAGTATCACTCTCTTGGAAGGTGCGGTTGACCACCTGATTGAGATGCTGAGCTGTTGGTAAATCTGTGCCGAATGGCTTCTCCACGATCACACGTGACCAGTAACCTTCAGTATTATCACTAAGGCCAGCTGCCTTTAGTTGATCTAAGATATCATCGAAAAACGACGGTGCACTCGCGATGTAGAACAGACGATTCCCTTTTCCACCACGCTCAGCATCAATCGCATCTAATCGATCTGCCAAGCGCTTGTAGCCATCTGCATCAGTGAACTCACTCATGTGATACTCAACATTCTCGGCAAATTCAGACCAAACTTCCTGATCGTGGCCATTGCGCGAAACCTGCTTATTAAGGTCTTCGAGACCTTCGCGGAACACCTCATTGGACTTATCTCTGCGGGCAAAGCCAATAATCTTCACGCCAGCTGGAAGAGCTCCTTCAATCTGAAGGTTGTATAACGCAGGGATGAGCTTGCGGTGAGTCAAATCACCTGTAGCGCCAAAAATAACCACCGTGCACGCCTCAGGACGTGAACGAGACACCAGATCTTTACGCAACGGATTTTTCATATAAAAAAGTATAAAAGTATCATTCCCGCGCCCTCGACTATCAAGCGGTCACTATAACCAAACGCATAATCAACACGTGGGGACGGGCGAAAGATAGTCGATAATTACGAACCTTCAAGACAAAGAGCTGACATTCCTCAATGATCTTTCAATTTCTGCCCATCGAACTTCTAAAGCTCGATGAAACCACACCCACATTAAGCCCCTCGATTCACTATTGCAAAATCGTCCTCGCACCGCTATACCTACCTCAATGGCTATTGAAACAACACTCATTCTCTTTAAACCTGATGCAGTAGAAAAGAAACTCGTCGGCACCGTTCTAGCACGCTTCCAAGCTGAAGGCTTTGCTGTCCGCGGCATCAAAATGATCCAGCTCGACAACGAAATCCTCGACGAGCACTACGCCCACATCTCTGATCTACCCTTCTTCCCAAGGATCAAAGCATTCATGAGCCGCACACCTGTCATCGCACTTGCGCTTGAAGGTGAGAGTGTCATCACCAAGGTCCGTGACCTACTCGGACCTACAGACTCAGAAAAAGCCCCTGAAGGCACTATCCGAGGCGACTTTGGAGAGAACATGATGATCAACGTCTGCCACGCATCAGACAGCCCAGAGAACGCAGCCATTGAAATCAATCGCTTTTTCAAATCCTGCGAAATCCTCAGCTACTAGTAACTATCTGCCTATAGCACCCATAGTATTAAATAACCTATACTATCTTCGCACCGCAGAGCAAGCAACCAAGAGAGACGCTAAGCATGCCGACGCATTAATCGCGCTCATGCTTTGCATTATTTCAACTTCTGGCAAAGCCCTCTCTTGTGTCTTGCTTACTATAGACCTTTACCCTATATCGACCTCCAGCCATTAAGCTATTACTTCCATGAGTTCTCCTATTTGTTCCATCTGCCGATTCTGGCACTCCTCCATCGGTAAAAAAATCGTCGTCGCCCTTACAGGCGCTTTTCTCGTCCTCTTTCTTGCAGGTCACCTGACGGGAAACATGCTTATTTTCCAAAGCTCCCACGACTTCAATGAATACGCACACTTCCTCCACACCATGGCTCACGGCTGGGGAATCTGGGTATTCCGTATCCTCCTACTAGGATCACTCGTCCTCCACGTCCTAGCCACCATCCAGCTCACCATTGCCAACCGCAAAGCGCGCCCCGTCCGCTACCAGAAAGAAGCAACCATGGTCGCCCCCAAGTCATCGCGCATCATGATTGTCAGCGGACTCACCATCCTCTCCTTCGTTGTTTTCCACATCCTTCACTACACCGTTCGTGTCGATGGAGACCTTAGACTCCTCGCAGACTTCGGCCAGAACTGGGCGATGACTGTTGCTGGATTTCAGAATCTACTCGTTGTCATCTTCTACGTCATCGCTATGGCATTACTTTGCTCCCACCTCAGTCACGGAGTAGCCGCCATCTTCCAGACACTCGGCATTCGCACCAAGAAGAGCTCGCAGTCGATCAAGGCATTCTCAAAGGCATTCTCAACCGTCATCTTCGTCGGCTTTATCGCCATCCCTATTAGTATCTACTTCGGCTTCGGCAGAGAAGAAATGGAAGCCACCGTAAAGCTCGTAGAAGAAGCTCACAAGGCAGGCCTCAGCTCGCTTCCCGTAGTAGAAAAATCGCACTAATCCTCCCTCAACACCTCTTTCTCAGCAATACTGCAACTTAGCCTCAAAATCAATCATGTCTCTAGATAGCAAAATACCAGACGGCCCCATCGAACAAAAGTGGACTAAGCACAAGATGGACTCCAAGCTGATCAATCCATCCAACAAGCGTAAATTCAAAATCCTCATCGTAGGCACTGGACTCGCTGGAGGCTCTGCCGCAGCGACACTCGCCGAGATGGGATACCAAGTCGAATGCTTCTGCTACCAAGACAGCCCACGCCGCGCCCACTCTATTGCCGCTCAGGGAGGTATTAATGCTGCCAAGAACTACCAAAATGATGGCGACTCCGTGCATCGCCTCTTCTACGACACCGTCAAAGGTGGCGACTTCCGCGCCCGTGAGGCCAATGTTTACCGTCTCGCAGAGGTCTCCACAAATATCATCGACCAGTGCACAGCCCAAGGTGTGCCATTCGCTCGTGAATACGGTGGACTCCTCGCCAACCGCTCATTTGGTGGAGCACAAGTCTCACGCACATTCTACGCTCGTGGCCAGACAGGTCAGCAGCTACTCATCGGCTGTTATCAGGCACTAGAAAAAGAAATCTCCAAAGGTGGAGTCACCCTCCACCCACGCACAGAAATGATGGATGTCGTGAAGGTAGACGGACACGCCAAGGGCATTGTCGTTCGTAACCTCGTCACTGGCAAAATCAGCTCTCATGCAGGTGACGCAGTCATCCTTGCAACTGGTGGCTACAGCAACGTCTTCTTCCTCTCAACCAATGCCATGGGCTGTAACGTATCCGCTGCGATGCGTGCTAATAAGCAAGGCGCATTCTTCGCCAACCCATGCTACACACAGATTCACCCCACATGTATCCCCGTTAGTGGTGACTACCAGTCCAAGCTAACCCTCATGTCTGAATCACTCAGAAATGATGGGCGCATCTGGGCACCCAAATCCAAAGAAGACGCAGCCGCCATCCGCGAAGGCAAGAAAGCCGCCATCGACATCGCAGAAGAAGATCGCGACTACTTCCTAGAGCGCAAGTATCCAGCCTTTGGAAACCTCGCACCTCGTGACGTATCATCCCGCGCTGCCAAAGAAGCCTGTGACGACGGCCGTGGTGTCGCCTCCACAGGACTTGGTGTTTACCTTGACTTCAAAGACGCCATCGCCCGCCTTGGCGAAGACGTCATCCGTGCTCGCTACGGTAACCTCTTCCAAATGTATGAGAAGATCATGGGAGACAATCCCTACAAGACTCCGATGATGATCTACCCAGCGGTTCACTACACCATGGGCGGACTCTGGGTCGACTACAACCTTCAGACCACCATCCCAGGCCTTCACTGCCTAGGTGAGGCAAACTTCTCCGAGCACGGTGCTAACCGCCTAGGAGCATCTGCACTCATGCAGGGACTTGCCGACGGCTACTTCGTCATCCCCACGACTATCGGTGTCTATCTAGCCACCCAGAACCCAGGATCAGTAACCACCGACGCACCTGAGTTTAAAGCGATCGAAACAGACGTTAAAGAGCGTATTAACACCCTCATTAATATCAACGGTAACCGCACAGTAGACAGCTACCACCGCGAGCTCGGACTCCTCGTCTGGGATAACTGCGGCATGGCACGATCAAAGGAAAGCCTCGAACTTGCCCTCAAGCGTATCCCCGAAATCCGTGAAGACTTCTGGAAAAACGTCCGCATTCCCGGCGAAAGCGACTGCCTCAATGGCGAGCTCGAAAAGGCCGCACGTGTCGCAGACTTCATCGAATTCGCAGAAATCATGTGCTACGACGCCCTCCAGCGCGAAGAATCATGTGGAGGACACTTCCGCACAGAGTATCAGTTCACTGAAGACTCACAGGAAGTCAAAGAAGGCAGAACCCAGCCCGGCGAAGCACTTCGCCGCGATGACGAATTCGCCTACGTAGCTGCATGGGAGTTCAACGGTGTAGGAGTCCCTCCTACCCTTCACAAAGAAGACCTTACCTTCAATGACTGTAAGCTCGCCATCCGTAGTTACGCCTAATCCGTCTTATCTTCGAATCCTCACTCACACCTAGAACCTAAACTAGCCACACCTTTCCCATGCTTAATCTCACACTCAAAGTCTGGCGCCAGAAAAGCGCAACCAGCGAAGGCGTTCTTGAGACACACGACGCTAAGAACATCCCGCTTGAAGCCTCATTCTTAGAAATGCTCGACATCGTCAATGAGCGTATCCTCAACGACGGCGGTGAACCGATTTACTTCGACCACGACTGCCGCGAAGGTATCTGCGGTATGTGCTCACTGACCATTAACGGCATCCCTCACTCAAAAGAGCGCGGTATTACAGCCTGTCAGCTCCACATGCGTAAGTTCAAAGACGGCGAAACGATCTGGATCGAGCCATTCAGAGCCAAGGCCTTCCCACTTCTTCGCGATCTCATCGTCGACCGTTCCGCCTTTGACCGAATCATCGCATCAGGTGGCTTCATCGACGTTCGCACAGGAGCCGCCCAAGACGCAAACGCGCTTCCCGTAGCGAAGACTCGCTCAGATGCAGCCATGGACGCGGCCGCATGTATCGGATGTGGCGCCTGTGTTGCCGCCTGTAAGAATGCAAGTGCCATGCTCTTCGTATCAGCTAAAGCAGCCCACCTCAACCTCCTACCCCAAGGAGCGCCTGAGAAGGACAAGCGCGTCCTAGGCATGGTTCGTCAAATGGATGCTGAAGGCTTTGGTAACTGCACCAATCTCTACGAATGCGAAGCCGTATGTCCTAAGGAAATCAGCGTCGATAACATCGCTCGCCTGAACAGAGACTACGCTACAGCCCTCGCTAAAGAGGCAGCATTTTAGACCTAAGGTGCATCGCTTCTCACATAGCCCAAGCGGGTATTCGGTATGATTATCGTAAAATTTTCGTATTACTATTGCAAGATTTCTAATAAAAGTTAAGTATTAATAACACATGAATACCTCGCAAGTATATAACAGACGTCAATTCATCGGGAAATCTGGAGCTGGGCTTCTCGGACTTCTCGCTAGTGGAGCTGCCTTCGGCAACGTTACTAAAAAGACCAACGATGAATTCCTCTTCCTGGAAGCTGAAGGTTTTGATAACCACGGCGGCTGGGAGCTCGACCAACAGTCGATGGATCAAATGGGATCCCCATACCTACTGGCTCACGGCCTAGGTATCGCAGTAGAAGATGCCACGACGAAAGCCCAGTTCCCATCATCTGGAAAATACCGCGTCTGGGTAAGAACCAAAGACTGGGTAGCACCTTGGAAAGCCAAAGGTGCGCCGGGTAAATTCCAGCTCTTCATCGATAAGAAACCTCTCGACGAAGTCTTCGGAACAAAAAGTGCGGAATGGCACTGGCACGATGGAGGAAGCGTAGAAGTCGGTGAAGAAGCCGAAATTTCCCTGCATGACCTCACCGGCTTCGAAGGCCGCTGTGAAGCCATCCTTTTCTGCAAGGACAATGATTTCCAGCCTAGTAACGATGTTGCTAAGCTCAAAACATTTCGCAGAAAGCTCCTCGGCCTCCCCGCTGAGCCAAAAGACGCAGGTAGTTTCGATCTCGTTGTCATCGGTGGCGGACTAGCCGGTGTGGCTGCCGCTGTTTCTGCAGCGAGGCAGGGACTCTCTACTGCACTTGTCCAAGATCGCCCCGTATTAGGAGGCAATGGTAGCTCAGAAGTGCGCGTATGGCCTGAAGGCGACACACGCCAAGAGCCATACCCACACCTTGGTGATATCGTAGAAGAAATGCTCCCAGGTATCGATAAGGCAACCGCAGAGCACAAATGGTATAGCACCATGAACGGCACCACCTCTTCTAACTTCGCCGATCAGCTCAAAACAGACATCATCAACGGCGAGCCAAACATCACGCTCTTCATAAATCACAGACAGCTAGAAACCTACACGACGGATAAAACCATCACCTCCATCATGGTCGAAAGCACTGAGACGGCTATCCAACAAATCATCAAAGGAGCATACTTCGCGGACTGCACAGGTGACGCAACGGTAGGCTTCCAAGCAGGTGCTGACTACGAGCACGAATTCTCCTCAGAGAATCCAGTCATGGGTAGCTCTAACCTCTTCAATGTCCTCGACGCAGCAGAGGAAAAACAAGTCCTCGCCTGTGAGTGTAAGGATAAAAGCTCACTCATGAGCCAATACGAAAAAGGAGAGTTCGCTCAACCATTCCCACGCTGCCCATGGGCACTCGATCTCTCGAAGAAGCCATTCCCCGGCAGACTCAAGAAAAAGGCCAAAAACAAGATCTCCGACCTCCAGAAATTCGCCAACATGTGGTATTGGGAAAGCGGCTTTGATAAAGACCAAGTCAACGACGTAGAACTCATCCGCGACCATAACTTCAGAGCCATCTACGGTGCTTGGGACGCGCTCAAAAACGTAGACGGTCTCTATGAAAACCTCAGACTAGGCTGGGTCGCATTCATCGCGGGCAAGCGTGAATCCAGACGCCTCCTAGGCGATGTGATACTAGACGCCGAAGACTTCAAAACCAACAAAACTTGGGATGACGCAGTCTTCCCATGCTCGTGGAGTATCGACCTTCACACCCCTGAGAAGAAATACCAAAAAGGCTTCAAGGGGCAAGAATTCATCTCTAGGGCTAACCACGG
>JALZUH010000150.1 GCA_023301645.1 Akkermansiaceae bacterium | reverse complement strand
ATAGTGACCGATAGCTTATAAATACTTCAATATATGATCATTTTTGAAATTTTTCTGAATCTTACCAAGTATTCATTAGTAATCCAAATGTGATTTTGTAGCGCAGCTTGGTCTCTCATCATGCTCTACAACCCATCACTTTACTGTGGCTTCGTGCCACGCATTGACTCGATACCTATTAATTACACTCTGATGATCAAACACATAACCCTACTTGGCCTACTTTGCTCCGTCCTAGCACCACTCCACGCCCAAAAAGAATACAGTGGTGTCTACCCACATCTCACGATGTATAATAATGAAGGCGAATGTGGCACAGGGGCTATCGTGCCATGGGCAGGACGACTCTGGATCATCACCTACGCATCTCACTATCCGCTAGGATCCTCTGATAAGCTTTATGAAATCACGCCTGATCTGAAGCAGATCATTCGACCAGAAAGCATTGGTGGCACCCCTGCTAACCGCATGATTCACCGCGAGTCCAATCAGCTCTTCATCGGGCCGCACGCTATTGATGCTGAGGGAAAGGTCCGCACGATATCCTTCAAGGACATGCCGGGGCGCCTCACTGGAAATGCACGCCACCTTACAGACCCTGCTGGTAAGATCTACTTCGCCACCATGGAGGAGGGTCTATACTCCGTCGATGTGAACACCTTGGAAGTCGATGAGCACATCATCGACGATAACCATGCTACCCAATCAGTAGGCAATGGTGTTAAATCTAACCTCCACGGCTATCACGGCAAGGGACTCTACTCAGGTCAAGGACGTGTCGTTTATTCCAATAACGGCATGCAGAGCTCTGCTGCCAAAAAGAACCCCACCACTACATCAGGCGCACTCGCACAATGGTTTGGTGAAGGTGAGTGGCAATTAGAGAGAAAAAATCAGTTCACTGAACTTACTGGCCCCGACGGTATCTACGGTGGTTCTAATCCAGAAACTGACCCGATCTGGGCAATGGGCTGGGATGCTCGCTCGCTTTTACTCGGACTACTCGAAGATAAAAAATGGACCTACTATCGCCTCCCGAAGGGAAGCCACTCATACGATGGCGCTCATGGCTGGAATACAGAATGGCCACGTATCCGAGAAATTGGTGAAGAGAGCTTTCTTGCTACCATGCACGGAACATTTTGGAACTTCCCCCCTACTTTCTCTAAGGCAAATTCAGCTGGTATTAGCCCTCGTTCGAATTACCTCAAGGTCATTGGTGACTTCTGCCTATGGAATGACAAGCTCGTATTAGGCTGTGATGACTCCGCCCAAAAGGAATTTCTCAATACCCGAGCATTCAAGGCAAAGCGCGCTGCTCCTAAGCAGTCTAACTCCAACCTATGGTTTATTGAGCCTGAGCAACTTGATACCTTTGGCCCACTCATCGGACGTGGCTCTGTATGGTTGCGTGACAATGTGCTAGCCAATGTTACGAGTGACCCTTATCTATTTTCTGGCTACGACCATCGCCAGCTTACCATTACCCATGCTACTAGCACCCCTATCACCTTCACGCTTGAAGTTGACCAAGAAGGTAATGGCCAATGGACCGAGCTGCGCACCATCACTGTCGCAGCCAATGGCACTGATCGAATTTTCTTCACTGCTGAAGAAACAGGCACATGGATCCGTCTCAAAGCAGACAAGAAAGCCAAGGCAGTCACTGCTCACTTTCATTACCGCAGTGAAGACAACCGCAGCGAGAGTAACGCTTCACTATTTAATGGCATAGCCACCATTAACAAAGCCGCTACTCACACTGGTGTCATACAGAGCCTTGCCTACAACAAGCTAGCTATCACCCTCTCCGATGCGAGCTACTACGAGATGAACCAGCAAATGGAACTCACCAAAGTAGACAACCCAGAACAAGCAGCTAAACTCGTCAAAGAAGTCGCACAGCCTGCACGCTCATACCAAGTGGATGCCGCATCCATCATTCTCAAAGAAGACGGCCAAAGATACCGCGTCCCCAAGAACGAGCAATACAGCCAGCTTGCAGAGACCGAAAGCCTCGCAAAAGTATGCCGCGAAGTTGCCACCGAGCGAGACCTGCTCAATATCCACGGCACATTCTACGAGCTTCCTGCCCGTAACGCACAAGGCATGGCCAAGATGCGCCCTGTCGCCACCCACAACCTCGCTGTGCATGACTTCTGCTCGCACAATGGGTTACTGCTCTTCACTGGTCTCGATGCCGATACAGAGGGTAAGCACATCGTTCGCAGTGCCGACGGTAAGGTAGCCCTCTGGGCTGGCGTCATTGATGACCTATGGTCACTTGGCAAGCCACGTGGACAGGGCGGACCGTGGAAAGACACCGCAGTAAAGGCAAACAAAGCCTCAGACCCTTACCTCATGACCGCATACGATAAAAAGAGTGTCAAAATCACCTCATCGGCTGCCGCAAGTATCACTCTTGAAGTGGATCTTGATGGCACGGGAGTATGGGTGCCTTATGAGACCTTTAAGCTCGATGCTGGCCAGACTCTCTCGCACGAATTCCCTAAGGGCTTCAGCGCCTACTGGGTAAGAGCGCGCAGTAATAAAGCCATCACAGCTACAGCTTGGTTCACCTATAACTAACCAACACCACCATCAAGGTAACCCTAGCCCATCCACATCAGTGTGTGG
>JALZUH010000149.1 GCA_023301645.1 Akkermansiaceae bacterium | reverse complement strand
TCAATGATGACGAGACCTTAGCTAGTGCCACTCTTGATGATAGCCCATTTATTGCTGTCTCAATGGGACTCAGAACATTGATTGATGAAGATGGGTCAGGTCGTAAAAAGCACACCAAAGGCTACTTTAATACGAAGTTCCTTTCATCAAACAAAGGCGTTCCTCTGGGCGCTATTACTGAGGAGAGCCCATATACTTGGGAGGTTTTCACACCTAATGACTGGGGTGACGCGGTCGTTCCTGATCCTGGTAGCCCTAGCTTTGGAGCGGATGTGAGTGGACTCATTGGTCGGTCATTCCAGTCTGGGGAAGCTCTAGAGCGCTGGACTATCGCAGAGCTACCAACACAGCCACTACTCTCATTGGGGCAGCTACAGCACTTTGATAGTAGCTGGAATAATGATGAGGCACCCAGAACGGCCAATGCTATTGGCAACAGCCATGCGTCCCCCTTCATCGCTCGTGATAGAGTCTTAATCGACAAAGGTGAGGGCGCAGGGCGCGTCGAGGCTCATGATCATAGCTATGTGAATAATCACATATTCTTTGATGACTGGTTCTTCTCCTCGATCACACCTGACTACGAAGCATTTACGCAACAGGAAAATAGATCGATCAAGCAAGTCTACAGCGATCTCCTCACTGGCACCCAAGAGCTAGCTAATAGCCAATACAGGCCAGCAAGAATACTCAGACAAAAAGAGGCAGCTGATCAAGCTGACTTATTGCTCGATGCTGATAACGCCTGGCTTAATATTGGCGCAGAAATAGAAGTAGAGGGGATGTTTAATATTAACTCCACATCTGTTGCCGCATGGAAGTCACTCTTGTGGAATCAAAAGAATGCCCTTACTCCAGAGGCTGTCTTTGGTGTAGGATCTGCCACAGACTGGAGCACTAATCTAAGCTCACACTCTGATGTTGTTTTCAGCAGGACGACCGTCGCAGGAGACCCTCTCTCAGCAAGTAACCCGGACATATCACTACTGGCTACTCCTATGAGTATGAATGAATCTGAAATAGAAGCTCTAGCGGTAGCCATTGTCGAGCAGGTCAAGAGCCGCGGCCCCTTCCTCTCTCTCTCAGAATTTATCAATAGACAGCTTAGTAATAATGAAGATTTGGCACTTGCGGGAGCCGTTGAATCAGCACTTATCGAGCTCTCAGAGTCTTCGACTAATAACCCATATGCTGAGATACAGGCACTTCACCCCGAGCAGGTTGTCCTGCCAAGTGATGCGAATGCCATTTATCGATTCCCCAAAGCCGCAGAAGGATACGCTGTATACGGCACTCCGGGATGGGCGAGGCAGGCAGACGTCATACGATCCTTAGCTCCTATCATGACTGCTCGTGATGATACCTTTAAGATCCGAGCCTACGGTGAGGCTAAAGATGCACGCACGGGCGCCGTCATAGCGAGAAGCTGGTGCGAAGCAGTCGTGCAGAGAAAGGCAGATTACGTTGACTCAGAAAATAATCGTGCTGATGCTACTTCTTTGTTATCAGAGCGCAACCAACGTTTTGGCAGACGCTTTGAAATCGTTTCCTTCCGCTGGATAGCTCAAGACGAAGTATAAATAACCTGATGAACTATAAACACATTCTCATACTATTATCAGCTATAGCACTTAGCTCAACTCTATCAGCAAGGACGGCTAAGATACTTTACTTCAAAGCGCCAGCTAAAGCACCTACTGAGACCTATATCTACCAAGATGTCAAAGACCCGCTCATAGCATCTCTGCCCAGAAACAACTTCACCGAGACCATTCAACTAAAGGATGGTGACATCAAGTTGTATTTCCTGCCGAAGGCACTGCCACCAGAGTTTGAAGCGTTTCCTAAGAATACGCCTCATGTCGTCATACCTGCCTCTTGGAGTAAGGTATTGATCTTAGCGTCCAGTGATCCTGATAATAAGGTTTTTCCAGTTCGTTTTCTTGCCGTTAATGCAAACACGGACAAAATTAAAAACGGTGATTTGATGTTTATTAACTCCTCCAACAGTAGTGTCTTTGGATTTGTTGGAAGTAAGAAGCTAGCATTAAAGCCCAAGTCGAAGGCAATCATCAAAAATCCAGCCAGACCCTCAGAGGAATATACCATTGAGCTAAATCGTATTCACGAAAAGTCAGACAAACCGGTATTGTTTTACAGGAAGATATACAGACAGAGCGTCAACCAAAGCGCTCTGATTCTGTTTTATAATTCAGCACGCACGGGGAGGCTCTCCTATTACTGCGCTCCGATCAGAGACCTGTAGTCACCGACAGGCACCAATGAGGTGATGATTAGTATAAAGAGGTAGGAAACAAAAAACCCCAAAGCATTGGAAAACAAGGTTTTGGGGTGTCTTTGTCCACTGCTGGACAGGGTTGTCAACAAACACAAATGGCGGACCCGCAGGGATTCGAACCCTGGATACCATCACTGGTATACTCCCTTAGCAGGGGAGCGCTTTCGACCACTCAGCCACAGGTCCTTGTTTGTGTGTCATTGGTTGACGGCGGTAGTTGGAACACATGGCGGGGTTTGAGTCAAGTAATGATGAGTATCTTTTTGAAAATAATTGGATTGGTAAGAATTCCGAAAAGGTGACCCGATCGCGTAAGTGTCATAAGTGATGATTTTTTTCATTTGAAAATTGTCAACGGGGAAACTTTGGGTAGGTTGCTCGCATGCACCATAATAAAACCCGCAAGACATGCATCATTTGCACTCTTGGACCTGCTACTGATTCTGATGAAATGCTCGAAAAGCTAATCTTGGCTGGAACGGACGTTTTCAGACTGAATATGAGCCACGGTGCGCATGACTGGGTGCGTGATGTTTGCCCTCGTATTCGTGCGATTGCTAAGAGACATGACAAGCATACGGGTATTTTGCTCGACTTGCAGGGGCCTTCTATTCGCACAGGTGACTTGAGTGAGACTTATGACCTGAAGAAGGGTGACCAAGTTGAATTCAGAAAAGAAGGTGCAGAGGTAAGTATACCTCTTTCTACAACCGTTAACTATGGCGGGCTTATGGCTGACGTTTCTGCTGGCAATAGCTTGATTGTTGATAATGGTAATTTGATCATGGAGATCAAGGAGGCTAAGTCCGATCGTATTATCTGTGAGGTGTTAACAGATGGTTCTATGGGCAGCCGTAGACATATTAACCTTCCAGGCACTCGCCTGAATCTACCTGCTCTTACTGAGAAGGATCACGGTGACTTGAAGGTTGCTTGTGAATGTGAGGTTGATTTTGTTGCTGGCTCCTTTGTCCGTGATGCAGCGCATGTGCGTGAACTTCGCGAGACAATGGTAGAGTATGGTGGCAACGCGCATATTGTTTCTAAAATCGAGGACCAAGAAGCTGTCAAGAATATCGACGATATCATCGAAGAGTCAGATGTCATCATGGTGGCACGCGGCGACCTCGGTATCGAGGTGAATGTAGAGGAGCTTCCAATCATTCAGCGCATGATTGTCAAACGCTGTCACGCGAAGATGACACGTGTTATTGTGGCGACACACATGCTCGAGTCAATGATTGCTAATCCTCTGCCGACACGTGCTGAGGTGACTGATGTTGCTAATGCTGTCTACGAAGAGGCTGACTCTGTGATGCTAAGTGGTGAGACAAGTGTGGGTAAGTATCCAGCTGAGTGTGTAGAGATTCTTGATAGAATTTCTCGCCGTATCGAGCGCAGTGGCACAGGTATCGGTGTGGACGCTGAGCTTTCGACTGCTCGTCATCAGGCGGTGCTGTCTGCTGTGAAGCTTGCTGATTCTATCCCTCAGGCACGTATTGTGGTCTTTACCCGTCGTGGCATCATGCCGGTGCAGACTGCGATGCTAAGACCGAAGGCGACTGTGCATGCCTTTGCTCCAGATGATGTAACTTGCCGTAAGGTTAACTTCACACGAGGTGTGGTAGCTCGTCAAATTTCTTTCGAAGGTGGTCAGGATAATACGATCCCGATGGCTATTAACATCCTCAGAGAGGAACACGCTGTAGAGCCAGGAACACCACTAGTGGTGATTACAGACATGAACCTCAATAACGAGGTTGTGGATTCTGTGCTCTTACTTGAGGCTTAATCCTTCAGTTATTATTTCCAGGGCTGTCTTCGGGCAGCCCTTTTTTCATTCAACAAGTAAACGCAACTAAGTGAGTAGAGGTGGAGAGAGTCAGCTGTCGGGGAGATTATTTCTTTGCCTGATTGGGGCATTATTGCTGCTTGCTGGTGGCGTGTTCGAGTGGCTGCTCTGGCGCAGCTATAAGAATGCAGTGGCTACTCGCGCGTGGCCAGAAGTAGAGGCTGCTATCATCAGGGCTGAGGTGGTGGAGAGGCAGTTTCTCGGCTCTCCTGCCGAGTATAGTGCGAGTGTGAGCTACCGATTTGAGTTTGAGGGTAGCTCTCATGAGTCTTCGCGACTGTCTCCTCGTGGGACGAAGTGGTCTAAGAAGCTTAGTGGTGTGACTGAGCAGCTGGCAGATTTCCCGCTAGGCTCTGCGCATCCAGCTTGGGTGAATCCCAAGGATGTGAGTATGTCTATTTTGCGCCATGACACTAAGGCGGCGGGATATACTCTGTGGTTTCCTGCTTTGATTATGG
Source organism: Akkermansiaceae bacterium (assembly GCA_023301645.1). GTDB lineage: Bacteria > Verrucomicrobiota > Verrucomicrobiia > Verrucomicrobiales > Akkermansiaceae > Oceaniferula. Next base: position 13,492 of record JALZUH010000149.1, on the reverse strand, counting down.
TCGGCGGGGCAGGTATTGTGGCTAGTGCCTTTCGTAAGTGGTAGATAAGTGGCGGGCTAGTGGATAAAGACTGGGGACGGCTGTGAGATTAGAAATCACCCGTGACGAGCTCGATGTAGCGTTTGCCGATTTTTGAGAGTTGGGCACGATTTCCTTTGCCACTGATGAAGTTTTTGGTGTGGTCTCCGTGATTTGCCGACGGGCGGATGTAGGTGATGATTACCTTACTGGTAGCTCGCATGCTTGGCCTGATGGATATGGGTAAACCTGAGCTGCTGAGTGAGAGCTCCCACGATGGGGTGGGGGTGCTGGCGTCACCTTTGATAAGCCAGGGGTAGCGTGAGGCTATTTCGAGGTCTCCCTTACGAGGGGTGGTGACCTTGTAGTGGACTGGGGTGGCTTGGATGAATTCGGCAGCGGTGTATTGAGGGTTTTTCTTTTGAGCGAGGTAGAAGGCTGCGAAGTCAAAGCCTGCTAGGTTAATTCCACTGTGATTGCCGTGGTAATTGTGGCTGGTGTAGTGCTTGTCATACCATGCCTGAAATCTGGTGGAGAGTAGCAGGCTTAGCTCAAGGTGTAGGTGGGCTCTTTTACGGTCTAGTCCGACACCTGTATGACCGAGTATGCCGATTTGCTGCCCTTGGGTAACAGCCTCTCCAGGGGGGGCAGAGGTTTCTGCAAGGTGGGCGTATAGGGTGTAGATAGGGCCACTCTTCCAGCTGTGCTCTAGGACAGTGTATTTACCGTAGGTGCTATGGGCTGTTTTGGGGTTGGTGTAAGCGACGACACCATCGGCTACGGCCTTGATGGGGTCGGTGGGTTCACCTTTGTTATCGCGCTGAAGCGGATTAATATCGATGCCTTCGTGGAAGCGGGTGTAAATAAGGCCGTCTTCAGTGCGTTTTGGATTACGGACAAAGCCGTAGGTGCCGCCAGTCCATGGTCGTGATGATTTGCCCTCGAAGTGTCTGTCAACGTAGGTGTAGAAGAGATCGTTCTGACCTGTTTCTAGATACTTGTTTTCGGTTGGTAGGGTGAGGGTTCTTATTTGGGTGATCGGAGTGGCTGACTCTGCAGTGGTTGCTCCATTTACATCATTTGACTGAGGTTGACTCTGTGCGCTGAGTGGTGCGGCTAGTCCGAGTATTGTGGCCGTGATGATGGCTGTGGTGCGCCTTGCTGGGATTGTTGGCATACTGGTGGCTAGCTGCTGTTGTGGTGAGTGAGAGTGTGGAGTTACGAGCATATCAGAGAGCTATTAAGGGGTTAGTTAGCGGTGTGCTTATTGATGATGTCGTTTGTTTTTTGACGTTTTCTGACGCGTTTTTTCCACTCTTTGCGGTCTTCTCCGATGCGCGGGATGACGGAGTCGCAGCTGCGAATTTGCTCAAGGGTAACACCTCTCCATATGACGAGCGTGCCGTCTTTGATGGGCTGGGTGATGTGGACGACTCCATGAGGTTGTCCATTGATGACAGATAGGAGGAGTTTGTTGAGATTACTTGTGCTGACGATTTCTAGTCTTCGGGTGGCTTGTTTGTTGAGCTTGATGATTAGTCCGTAGGTGCTGTCTTCCTTCGACGGGAATGGTGCGTAGGCGAGGATGTCTCTGTTGCTGATTTCTGGCACGATTCGGTAGTGGCCAGTTCCAGCTGATGTTTTGATTTCTCTGGAGAACTTCGCTGAGTCGGATGGGTTCCCTTCGAGGTGAAATGAAATCGATGCGGTGGGGTTTTTTTTCCCGCCTGCTAAGGCGCTCATGGGGATGAGTAGGAGGAGGGCGAAGTTGATGAGAGAGTTCATGGTAATGTTTAGGGGGTGCTGAGTTGCTGGTTCTTAGTGGCTGGCACTTAGCATACTGGGCATTGGTTGATTTGGGCGAAGAAGTCGTTGCCTTTGTTGTCGACGAGGATAAAGGCGGGGAAGTTTTCGACTTCGATCTTCCAAACGGCCTCCATACCAAGCTCGGGGTAGTCGAGTGTTTCGATCTTTTTAATGTGATCACTTGCGAGGAGTGCTGCAGGTCCCCCTGCTGATCCTAGGTAAAAACCTCCGTGTTTCTTGCAGGCGTCAGTGACTTGTTGTGAGCGATTACCTTTGGCCAGCATGATCATGGATCCGCCGTGGCTCTGAAAGAGGTCGACGTAGCCGTCCATGCGTCCTGCTGTAGTGGGACCAAATGATCCTGAGGCGTGGCCTTCTGGTGTTTTGGCAGGGCCGGCGTAGTAGACGGGGTGATCCTTCATGTATTGCGGGAGTTCACCATCGGCTTTGAGTCTCTCCTTGAGCTTTGCGTGAGCACTGTCACGGGCTACGATTATGGTGCCAGTGAGTGCTACGGCTGTGGTGACTGGGTATTTGTCGAGTGTTTGGAGCACACTTTCCATGCCCTCATTAAGATTGATGGCAACGCCTTTGAACTTCCAGTCTTTGAACTTCTCTGGGATGAATTGTCCGGGGTTAGTTTCGAGCTTTTCGAGGAAGATACCGTCTTTGGTGATCTTTGCTTTTGCCTGTCTGTCTGCTGAGCATGATACGCCGATGCCAACTGGGCATGAGGCTCCATGGCGGGGGAGGCGGATGACTCGGACGTCGAGGGCGAAGTATTTCCCGCCGAATTGGGCGCCGATGCCGATTTCACGAGCGGCGAGTAGGAGCTCTTCTTCTAGTGCTGTGTCGCGGAAGGCTTGCCCGTGCTCATTACCTTCTGTGGGGAGTTCGTCGTAGTATCGGGTGGATGCCATTTTCACCGTTTTGAGGGTGGCTTCGGCTGATGTTCCACCGATGACGAGGGCGAGGTGGTAGGGGGGGCATGCTGCAGTGCCTAGGCTGCGCATTTTTTCGATACAGAATTCCCTGAGTGACTTGGGGTTGAGCAGGGCTTTGGTCTGCTGGTAGAGGAATGTTTTATTGGCTGAGCCTCCGCCTTTGGAGATGAAGAGGAACTTGTAGGCATCTCCTTCTGTGGCGTAGAGGTCAATTTGTGCGGGGAGGTTGGTCTTGGTGTTTTGCTCCTCATACATGCTTAGAGGGGCGGTTTGTGAGTAGCGAAGGTTTTCCTCGGTGTATGTCTTGTGGATGCCCTTGGATATCTGCTCGCGATCGTCACCGATGGTGCGGACGTTCTGTCCTTTTTTACCCATGACAATAGCTGTTCCCGTGTCCTGGCAGGCTGGGAGGATACCGTGGGAGGCGATCTCGGCATTTTTAAGCAGCATGAGGGCGATCATGCGATCGTTTTCAGTAGCTTCTGAGTCGTCGAGGATAGCTGCTACTTGCTTGAGATGCGAGGTTCTGAGTTTGAAGCAGATTGCCTTGGATGCTTCATTGGCTAGGAGGGTGATTGCTTCTGGCGCTACCTTGAGGATGGTTTCACCTTCGAATTCTACCGTGCTGATGTGCTCAGAGCTTATCTTTTCATACTCTGTGGTATCTGGGCCTAGTGGAAAAGGGTCTTGGTAGTGAAAGGGTGTGGTAGACATGCTGTAGTAGAGTAAAGGTGGGAGCTGCGTAGCTATATGGTTAAAGAAATAAAGTCGCAGAGGGCTATTCTAGCAATAGGAATCGATGTGAATTTGGAGAAAACTAAAAAAAATGAAGAGAAGAACAAAAAATGTCTTGATTTACGGCTGTAAAAGGCTATCCGTAGCGCCCCGTTATGGCAAAGAAATCATGGATAGCGCGCAACAAGCGCAAGCAAGCAACCGTCGCAAAATACGCTGAATTGCGTCAAAAGCTCAAAGAAGAGAAGGACTACGTAGGTCTTAGCATGCTCCCGCGTGACTCAAGTCGCACACGTCTCGTCAACCGTTGTGAATACACTGGTCGTCGTCACGGTTTCCTCCGTCGCTTCAAGCTTTCACGTATCGCATTTCGTGAGCTTGCATCACACGGTATGATCCCGGGTGTGACTAAGTCGAGCTGGTAAGCTCTTCTGAATTGTAATATTTTCACGGCGCAAGGTGTTTCCTGAACAAGGATTAACACCTTGCGCCTTTTTTTTGGATTGTTAGTCTCTTGCTGAGTTCTTTACATAGCTCTTGATGTGAAATCTGTGGGCTAACGTGCACTCACACGCGTCTTTATTCTAAATACCTCCTTTCCCCCATCATGCCCCTATACGAATACATATCCAAGAATCCTGACGATCCTGATAGAAGCTGCCGAGTGTGCGTTCGTGGTTTTGAGCTGCGCAGGCCGATTGAGCGCGAGGCTCTGGAGGCGTGCTTACTGTGTAAAAACCCTGTTAAAAAAGTCATTAGTAAGGTCAATACTCCGAAGGTTGCTAAGCCGTTCTCTGTGACCGATGCTAAGAAGGCTGGGTTTACGGTATTAGAAAAGCGTGACGAGGGTGTTTACGAGAAGCAGTAGGATTGATGACTTTTGATGAGAATTTGCTGAAGGCACTCGCGTTTGATATTAACGATGAGATCGATGCAGGCCGAAAAATCTATAACGATAAATAAAATACGATGAGTGAAGAAGATGTAACTAGCAGTGTAGTAAAAGCTGAAGACAGTTTGGTGCAGCGCATGGAGAAGAAGGAAACTCGAAAGTGGGGGGCAGATAAGCCTAAGCCGAAGAATACGGCGTCGTCCTCTATCTGGATGCTAGCTGTGCTTGGAGCTCTCTATCTGGGCTATCCTTATATGAAGAGCCTACTTCAGGATGTGACTACGGGGCTCGCCGATAGTGCTGCGGTTGGTGCGACTGAGGGTAGTGAAGTCGAGGGTGCTCAAATAGATCAAGAAGTTGGCGCTGATACGGGCAAAGAAGTGTTGGCCACTACAGTGGTTGATGCTGGCGAGCTACTTGCTGCAGCTAAAGCTCCTAAGGAGTTACTCCGATGGGTAGCACTGGTGGAGCGTGAGCTGGCAGATGTAGCCAGTGGTGAGGCTGATGTAGAGTTTCGCCTCGTGCATCTGAGAATGGGACGTAATGAAGAGCGATTATTGGTGGATGTAGTGAAGTCGTCAGCAGGTGCTGATGAGCGTTTTGACCTGATTCTCATACGAGATGAATTTGGCAGGTATGTAAGTAGTTTAGATGAGGTGCCGATGAAGCTTTACCCTCCTGATGAGTTGGATGATGCGCCTAGCTCGGAGTCTCCACTTATAAAGGAGGCTCAGTAGTGAAGCGGGCATTAGAGGGCTTCATACTCTACATTGCTACTGAGCGTGGGCTATCGGCTGCCTACCAGCTCTCAGTGAGGCAGACTATTACTGCTCTAATGGGGTGGATGGAGGCGAAGTCGTTGAGTGATTGGGGCGAGATTGGCACGGAGGAGTTGTCTGCTTTTTTGAGCTGGCAAAAAATGGAAGGCTTGGCGGTGTCGTCTCTACGGGTGTCGATGGTGCACTTGAAGGTGTTTTTCCGCTATCTGGCAGGGAAGGGCATTACGGTGTCTGATCCAGCTGAGCCGTTATTACCTCCTAGGGGTGAGATGTCTTTACCCGAGACGCTTCATGAGAAGCATGTGGAGAAGCTGCTGGGCTCAATTGATCTTAGTGTGCGACTGGGGCGGCGTGATCGGGCTATTTTAGAGCTTTTCTATGCATCTGGGCTTCGTTTGTCAGAGCTTTGTGAGGCACGTCTTGAGAATCTCGATCTTGAGGATGGCTTCATTCGAGTGAAGGGTAAAGGGGGGAAGACGCGTATTGTGCCGGTAGGGGGGATGGCTAGACTGTCTCTTGAGCTTTATCTGAGAGAGGAGCGGCCAGATTTGGTGAAGGAGAAGACTTCTTCATGGGTTTTTCTTAGTGTGCGAGGTGGTGGGCTGAGTGCTGAGCGAGTGCGTGAGATTGTGAAGCAGCGAGCTAGTAAGGCTGGTATTGAGCAGAATATTTACCCTCATTTGCTAAGACATTCGTTTGCGACTCATTTGTTGCAAAATGGTGCTGATCTGCGTGTGATTCAGGATATGCTGGGGCATGCTGATATTTCGACGACGCAGATATATACTCATGTCGATCAAAAGGGGCTCAAGTCGATGCATCGTAAGTTCCATCCGCGTGGTTGATGGGTAAGTAACTGAGTAAAGGAATGACTATGAGAGCGCGCTATCTTCATGTCTTGTTGGCTTTGTCCTGCTTGCTGGCATTGTCTTCGTGTGTTTTTGTGCGCGGAGTCGATAGGGGTGGGGTAGTGCTGGTGCGTAGGAGTCATCCTGCGATGGTGAAATATGGAGCCGATACATTTGAGGCGCATAAGAAGAAGTATCAAATAAGCCACGAAGCTAAGTATGTGGAGCCTGTAGCGCGAGTTTCTGAGCGGCTAAAGCAAGTAATAGTTAAGCCTGAGGCAGATTGGGAGTTTGTGATTTTTAAGGATGATTCTGCTAATGCGTTTGCCCTGTCTGGAGGTAAGGTTGGTATCCATACGGGGCTGTTTGCTATCATCGAAGATGATGATCCTCGCCGCAGTGATGCACTGCTGGCAGCTGTATTGGGTCATGAGATAGCGCATGCTACGGCCAATCACGCCGAAGGGCGGATGTATCGAGCTCTCATCGTGGGGGCTCTAGGAGCGTCACTATGGTATGGCTTAGAGGAGAGTGGCGAGGCGCACTCCGAGGCTGGTGTAGTCGCTTTTGGTTTACTTAGTTATTTGGCAGATAGTTTGCCGCTGTCCCGCCGTCAAGAGTATGAAAGCGACCAGATAGGCGCTCTTTATATGGCGAAAGCGGGCTATGATCCGCGCGAGTCTATTGAGCTTTGGCGCCGTCTTGATAAGTATCATACGGCTGTGGGTGGAAAAGAATTGGAGAAGCCAGCGTTTTTGCGCAGCCATCCGACCAATCCGCGTCGAATAGCAGCTTTGGAGGAATTTATGCCCACTGCATTGAGGTATTACCGTCCTGATGCACGTCATATTGAATCCACTAAATAGCTATTACATTACAAGGTGAAGCCTTTGGTTAGAACTGATTTCAATGAATGAAATTTATTGAATCTATTGGTTGACATTATAGTGCCAGCTTTTTGTTGCATGGAGTGCGAATTCTGCTATAAAATAGTGTCCCTCCGAGGTTTGCCCGAATGTTATTAGTTTTTGTATGATTCATACAGGAATTTGATGTTTGGGTGTTCGACTTAGTCAAAACGACTAATAAGAACTAATCAGATGAAACGAACCTTGGAGTTAATGAAACAACTGCAACTTGTTTAAACAACATGAACCCAGACAGAGCGACACTCAATTTCCTCAATAGCTTCCCTGAAAAATCACGCGACCGTGGTCACGCACTTCAAGATGATGGTGCGGTAACTCAGATTTTTGGTAACCATTTATTCATTCAAGGCCGCGTCGAGGACTCCACGGGGACTTTCCGCACCAGTCTTCGTTTGCAAGGTAATCGTTGGTTCGGTAGCTGCACAGCTGAGGACGAAGTCGTAGCTGGTGCATGCATGTATGCTACAATGATGGAGCGTATGCATCGTGGTGAAGATCTTCCGGAGAGCCCAAATGAGTTCGACGATACTCCGATTATTGATGTCATCGAGGATAAGCTCGGTCGCGAGCTTGACGACAAGGAGGCAGACTTTGTTAACAGACTTGAGAAGCGTTACCGCAGATATGTCATCGAGGGCGAGATCCACGATCACGACATGGTAAGGCTCAATCCACGCTGGGAAATCGTGAGCTACGAGCCTCTTGAGCTGTGGCCTATTCCTCCCGGGGATATTATAGAATTTTGGAACTACATTGCCTACGCGTTCTACAAAAAGAAGCTTCCATATGGTGAGTTTCTCAACGTCATCACAGATCTGGAGGCGGTGCAAAAGAAGATGCACGAGTGGGAGCGTGAGCGCGAAGTCGCTGCATGGTATGAGCGTATCGAGAGTGTTAATGAGCGTCCTCCTGTTGATAAACCTGTCTATGCTCAGTTCCGCCTGCTTTCAACGATCAATGAAGCTCGCGTAGAATTCCGTGAGGGACAAGGTGAAGACATCTCTGAGTGGGTAGCATTACGTGAGAAGAATGATGTAGATCGCTTCCTCGGACTTTTTGAAGATTCAGCGCTTCGTATGGATGCTTCGAGCCAGCTCATCTGGGATCATTTCCTGACATTTTACCAAAAAGAAGGTGACGCGCGTATCGACCTCGATAGTGAAGAGGCGTGTCAGTTCATGAACCGCATCTTCCGCCAACCTGCACTCAATGGCTACGTAGTTAATCTCGATGAGCGTGAGTTCAAGGTGGTAACCGAGCCTCTTAAATGGATCTGTGAAGATGACCTTTATGTGCCGAATTGCTTCGCACTACAGCTCGTGACATCGAGTGGTCAAGAGGTGACTCACTCTGTGAGATTACTTCCCGGTCGTGAGGTTCTTTATCAATCAGACGAGACTATTTTCCCTGGTCCTCCACGTTGGTTGAGCGAGACTGATATTCAGCCACGTTACCACATCCCTAAGGATGTGATTGATAGTTTAGAAGGTGTTGAGTTTCTTCGTAAGATTGGTTCAGGCTTACCTGAATCTTTGAAGAAGCGCGTTACCGATATTGACCTTTACCCGCGCTTCAAGATGAAGATCGAGCAGGGGCTTACTGCTGCTGAGACCGAGCACCTTGTCATCGATGTTCGCGCCCTTGAGAAAAAAGAGCGCCGCGAAGAAAAGCGAGTCAAAGACGAATGGGAGCTTGTCGAGCAAAAGCCTGTCAAAGGGAAGCAATTGCTTCGTTTTGCACGTGAAGAGCTCTATCCTGTTCCTGGACTACTTGCTCACATGGGGCTTACCTATGATGAGAAGCTCGACGCCTTTAAGGCTCGTGTGACTAAGCTCTTTCCTGAGAAGTTCGCCGAGTGGGCTAAGAACCTTCCTGAGTCTTTGGTAGCAGAGATGGACGGTAAGCTTCAGACCCTTCTTGCTGACCCAGTGACTGCGGCCATTCGCTTTGAGGTGGTCAATCAAGAGATCGACTGGTTCGACCTACGTATTGTTATCGATGTTGAGGGTGTGACCCTTACCAATGCTCAGATTCGCTCGCTTGTAGCTGCTCGTGGTGGCTACGTCCGTATGGATAATGGCGGCTGGATGCGTCTTGAGATCAAGCTCGACGCTGATCAGCGTGACGCTGTGACTCGCCTTGGACTTGATCCATTCGACCTTACTGGCGAAACTCACCGTATGCACGCCCTTCAGCTTGCTGATCCTAAGGCGGCTGAGGTCTTCGATCCTAAGGCTTGGAAGCGTATTAAAGATCGTGCTCGTGATATTCAGATTGAGGTTACTCCAGATGTTCCTAAGGGACTCAATGCTACACTTCGTCCATATCAGGTGGAAGGTTTCCATTTCCTAGCCTATCTCGCTACGAACCGCTTCGGTGGTCTACTTGCCGATGACATGGGTCTTGGTAAAACCATTCAGTCCATTACCTATCTCCTCTGGCTTCGTGATGAAGAGAAGAAAGATAAGGCCAATAAAGGCAAGGTGATGCCATCACTCGTTGTCTGTCCTAAGTCAGTTATTGATGTATGGCACTCTGAAACAGCTAAATTCGCTCCAGAGCTACGTGTGAAGGTGCTCCGCACTCGTGATGACTTAGATATCGAGGTCATCGAGAGTGAGGTCGACGTCTTCGTGCTTAACTACGCTCAGCTTCGCCTCTGTGGTGAAGAGCTTGCTAAGATCAAGTGGCTTACAACCATCCTCGATGAGGGACAGCAGATTAAGAACCCAGACTCAAAAGCTGCGAAAGCCGCTCGTGATCTGAATTCTAAGAACCGCCTCGTGCTGACGGGAACTCCTATTGAGAACCGTCTCATGGATATGTGGTCACTGATGTCATTTGCGATGCCAGGTGTGCTTGGTAGCCGTGCTTACTTCAAGAAGCGCTTTGATAAGCGTAAGGATCCAGGTGCTCAAAGCCGCCTTGCTTCACGCTTACGTCCATTCCTACTCCGCAGAACGAAACTTCAAGTGGCTAAGGATCTTCCCCCAAGAACGGAGGAGGAAGTCTTTGCAACGATGGAGGGTGTGCAGGAAGATCTCTACAAGTCAGAGCTCAAGCGTATTCAGAAGGCTCTCCTCGGATTCGATTCTGACGAGGCTGTGAAGAAGAACTCCTTTGCGATCCTTCAGGGTCTAATGAGACTGCGTCAGATTTGCTGTCACCCAGGATTGATTGATCCTAAGTTCCTCAAGGAAGAGAGCGCGAAGATGAATGCACTCTTCTATCTCCTCGATCAGCTTCGTGAAGAGGGTCACAAGGTGCTCGTTTTCTCTCAGTTTGTTTCCATGCTCGATATCATCAAGGCTCGCCTTGAGGTAGAGAGTAGACCATTCCACTACCTTACAGGTCAGACGAAAGACCGTAAGGGTGAGATTGAGAGCTTCCAGACAACCAAGGATCCGTCCGTCTTCATGCTTTCACTCAAGGCAGGTGGTGCCGGTCTAAACCTCACTTCGGCTTCTTACGTGATTCTTTACGATCCATGGTGGAACCCTGCTGTGGAGAACCAAGCCATTGACCGAACTCACCGTATTGGACAGAAGAATAAGGTGATCGCATACCGCTTGCTCACTCGTGAGACAGTGGAGGAGAAGATCCGTATCCTTCAGCACCAGAAGACTCAGCTTGTTACCAATGTTCTTGGTGACGAGGGCTTCGCAACAAGTCTAGAGATGGATGACCTTGCCTTTATTCTCGGTCACGGTGGTGGCTTTGATGAGCTCGATGATGCTGGTGACCCAACGAAGAAACCTGCAAAGAAAGCGGCTAAAAAAGGCGCGAAGAAGGCAGCTAAGAAAGGGTCAAAGAGAAAGTCTACTACAGAGCTTATCGACATCGATATTGATTCTGAGTAAATAGAGACTGACTTACCAAACGTAATTTCAACGCTTCACTTGATTCTTCTGAATTGAGTGGAGCGTTTTTTTGCGCCTGTAGGGCGGGGTCATACTAGCGAGATCTGCTAGTGGCGCGCACCCGATTTACACTGAAGATTTCCTAAAGAGCAGAGCGAGGAAGAATGGGCCACCTAGGAGGGCTGTGATGATGCCCACGGGGACTTCAGCTGAGGCTGACATACTGCGTGCTAGGGTGTCGCAGAGTGTGAGAAATGTGCCGCCGAGTAATAGTGAAGCGGGAATGAGGTAGCGATGATTGGCCCCTACGATGAGCCTGCATACGTGAGGCACCATAATGCCGACAAAGCCAATAGGTCCACATACGGTGACAATGCCTGCAATCATCAGTGAGACTGCGATAAAGAGGGTCATACGTGTTTTTTCGACCTGCAGTCCGTAGCTGGCTGCTAAGTCGTCATTGAGGGAGAGGAGATTGAGCTCCTTGTGGAGTAGGACGGTGATGAGGATACCACTGATCACAAAGGGGCTCATCTGCAGTAGGCTGTCTGGATTAGCTCTGCTGAGATCACCCATGAGCCAGTGAATGATGCGGAAGGAGTCACTCATGTCCCCGAGATACTGGAGCAGTAGGATGATACTTGAGAAGAAAAAGCTAATGGCAACACCGGTGAGGAGCATGGTAGTGGGCTCTAGTTTGCCCGTGGCGCGAGCTAGGCCGTATACGAGTGCGATGGATAGTAGGGCTCCGAGTAGGGCTGCCATAGCGGTGCTAGAGATGCCAAGCAGGCTGATATGGATACCAAGAAAGATGGCGACGGTGACTCCAAGTGAGGCACCTCCTGCGATACCTAGGGTAAATGGTGTGGCTAGGGGATTTCTAAAAATAGACTGAAAGACAACTCCACCTAGAGAGAGACCCATACCAGCAAGCATGGAGAGCAGGACGCGGGGAATGCGGATTTGCCAGAAGATGAGCGCGTCGACGGAATGATCAGTGTGATGGGTGCCACTAGTGATGACTTCCCACGGTAGCGCCTTCTGTCCTATCCACGGCATGACACAGAGTGTTACCACGGCTAGTGGTAGCAGTATCGCGTAGATGGATTTTCTCGGGGAGATCATATAGATAGCGAGTTAATAGGATGGAAGAACCATTGGTTTGCCTGTTTCTGGGTGCGGCTCAATCTGCCATGTGGTATCGAAGACACGCTGAAGGTTCTCTGCTGTGGTGAATGCTGCTGAGGTGGTGTCGATGGCGATGGTGCCCTTGAGCATGCCGAGGATGCGATCAAAGTGTAGTGACGCCCAGTTTAGGTCATGGGTGACGGTGATGAGTGTAGTTTCTCTGCTGAGATTGTGCAGTAGCTGCTGAATGCTCTCGCGCTGCTTTGGATCGAGGTGGGCTGTAGGCTCGTCGAGAATGATGATGGGTGCCTGCTGGGTGAGTGCGGCGGCGATATTGACCTTTTGCTTCTCTCCACCACTGAGTGTGGCAATGGCTTGGTGGGTGAGGTGCTCAATGTTTAGGCTCTGGATAATGCCCATGGCAATGGACTCTCCTTGTGGGTCATTTGAGGAGGTCGTCAGCTGGCCGACATTTCGCGCGTAGCGACTCATCATGATGAACTCGATGACACTGAAGGGGATGTTCTCGGGGAGCTGCTGGGGGACGTAGCTGATGAGCTTGGCAATGTCTGAGCGGCTGTAGCTGCTGATGGCTTCGCCAGAGAGCTTGATTGAGCTTTTTTCTGTGGGGATCAGGCCGAGGAGGCTACGGATGAGCGTTGTCTTGCCGGCACCATTAGCACCCACGATGGCTACTCGTTCACCTGCTGGTATGCTCAGAGAGATGTCACGTAGTAAGAGCTTTCCCTTAGCTCTGTAGCTGAGGTTTTCAACACTGATAGTGGAGCTCTTATTCTTGTCCATAGCTCTTAATGAATTGGGAAAAGGTCTCTAGTGTATCTACGAAGCGAGGCCCGGGGATCATATGCTTATTTTCGCGTAGGAAGAGAATACTCTGGCTCTTTACGGCACTTAGCTCGCCGTAATTTTGCCATTGCTGCAGTAACGTTGCCTCGCCCTGTGCCTGCCATGTTTCTTCTGAGATAAGGTCGATGATAATGTCGGCATCGAGGTGGATGAGCTTCTCGCGTGATAGCACGGGGTAGGCGATAGCTCCTTGGTAGGCATTGGTGCCACCTGCCATGGTGATGTATTCTTGATGCACGCCTTTATTTCCCGCTGCGGTGATGCTACTGGGTGTCTGAGCACTGGTGTCACGCCCGATACAGACGAGGACCGTGGGCTTTTTGTTGGGTTGAGCGGCTTTGACCTTGTTGATACGTGTTTCAATCTGGTTACGAATAGATTGAGCCCTTTGCTTACTGCTAAAGCACTCACCTAGAATGGCTATTGAGTCGATGATTCCCTCCGTGCTGGCGTGATCGAGTGTGATGCTGTCGATGCCTAGTTCGGAGAGTTTTTGGGCTACAGACTGCTGCTCTTCGAGTAGGATGACGCAGTCTGGGGCGAGTCTGAGTAGGGCTTCGAAATGAAGATCGAGAAATCCTCCTACGACGGGCTTTTCGATGACTTCGGCGGGGTGTTTACAAAAGCGAGATACTCCGACGAGTCTATCATCTATACCAAGCTCATAGACAAGCTCTACGATACTA
>JALZUH010000148.1 GCA_023301645.1 Akkermansiaceae bacterium | reverse complement strand
GAGGTAAAGGGTTCTTGGGATGGGAGTGGCAGAAAGGGTGAGCACATCAATGCCTCTGAACATTTCCTTGAAGCGCTCCTTGTGCTTCACTCCGAAGCGTTGTTCCTCGTCAACGACGGCTACACCAAGGTCTTTATAAACAACGTCTTTTGAGATGAGTCGATGGGTGCCAATGACAATATCAACTGAGCCGTCGGCAAGTCCCTTGATCGTCTCCCTCACCTCGCTAGGCTTTCGAAAACGATTGAGCAGCTCGATGCGGATCGGGTAGTCACTCATTCGCTCGCGAAAAGTGCGCCAGTGTTGCTCCGCGAGCACAGTCGTAGGGACAAGAATAGCTGCTTGTTTGCCACCCGTCACCGCCTTGAAGACCGCCCGAATGGCGACTTCTGTTTTGCCAAATCCGACATCGCCGCATATCAGACGATCCATGGGCTTGGACGACTCCATGTCACTTTTCACATCCTCAACAGCGTCTCTCTGTCCTGCGGTAAGAGAGTAGTGAAAGGAGTTCTCAAACTCCCACATCCAGCGTGTGTCAGGTGGGTGGGTGTAGCCAGAGGATATTTCACGCTCTGCCTGCATTTGTAGGAGCTTGGCCGCGTAGTCTAAGATCGACTTTTCGGCAGATTTCCTTGCCTTGGACCATGTGTTGCCACCGAGCTTAGTGAGCTCAGGCTCCTTACCTCCGATACCGACATACTTAGAGAGCAGGTGCGAATGGTCGAGTGGCACCGAGAGAATAGCGCCATCACGAAAGCCAATGTGGATTTCCTCAATGCCTTCTTCATCGGCCTCGATGCCTGCGTATTTACCCACACCGTATTCAGCATGCACACAAAGGTCGCCGAGCTTGATATCCTCAAGTGCGGTCTGGGCTCTGGCTCGACGCTGATGGTCGATGCTCGTATCTTTTCTGCGTGTCTGAGGTGTTTGGTATCTGCCGAAGAGCTCTGCCGATGACAGGAAGGCAAGCTTGGCTTCGGGCACGGTGAATCCCTGCACCAGCTCACCTGAGAGAGGCGTAACCGAATCTGAGCTGAAGAACTGATCATCAACGAGCTCTTCAAATCGCTGCTTTTCACCTTGGTTGGAAAAAGTAAGGTAAGTCACCCAGTCATCTGCACGCCAATCAGCAATTTGTTGGAAAAATCGATGCCTACGGGCTTCGTTAAGAATGAAGTCACCTGCCTCATAGCTACCTAGTGGGCTGCCCGAGCAGAGTGGGGACTGATTAATATCTTCGCTGTGGTCTGAGATGATACCATGGGCGAGCTCAGTATGCTCATCACCAGCTGCAAGGACTCGATCATACTTACCGATGTATTCAGCGATATGGGATGTGGACTCAGACTCCTCGACGGTGATTTCCGCAGACTTCACGCGGCGGGTGGAGACCTGTGAGTCGACGTCATATTCGCGCAGGGAGTCGATCTCTGTGTCGAAGAACTCAATGCGCAGCGGAGCAGAGGCATGCCATGAGAAAACATCCATAATTCCACCTCGGCGTGCAAGATGTCCGTGAGCGTGAGCTTGGGCAACACGTGAGTAGCCGTGCTTGAGTAGCTTTTTTTCGAGTTTGTCAGGGTCTAGCTCGTCACCGATTGACAAGGTAGTAGCGGACTGTTTGAGAGCCTCTGGCGAAGGAGATGAGTCGTTGAGGGCTTGAGGTGCAAGGATGACGACTTGGGGTTTTTTGAAAACCTCAGTGGTGCAAAGGAGATTGAGTATGGCTAGTCGCTCGGCAATGGTCTCTGGTGCTGCCGTGATTGAGCCGTCACTCGAGTCTGGCAGATCAGGAAAGAGTAAGGGGCGAATATCCCATAGTCCTATCTCAGCAGAAATACGGTCGCGCACACGTGGGTTCGGGTGAGTTAACCAGAGTCGACCTCCCTTGTCCTTATTCTTAATAGCGTGGGCAGCAAGGGCTGTTACAAAGCATAACGACGCGGGATCGATTGAGTCGAAAGCGACAGGTGAATGAGCTGAGGCTTTTAGCTGTACAAGGGCATTGAGTCGTTTTTTAAACGATGGGGTAGTCGTAGCGTCAATGATACCGGGCTGGGTCGGTATCTGATATGCGGATGGAGTAGCCTTTGCCAAGGTGCACATTCTATATTCTCGCTGAGGTGGTGAAGCAAGAGGGGAATAGCAATAAGTAGTGATTTAAAACCCGAAAAACGTAGGAGAGCAATGAATGTTCTTATCCATATTTTTAAAATCATCGCTTTTGTTATAAAGACCAATGAGATAGGACTACTTCTATGAAAGGACTTAGAGAGAAATGGCTATATACATGCTATGCCATATCTACGCTAGTGATGCTCTCATCCTGCGGATCGTCACCTGTGACTTATGTGCCAGCGCCATCATCTGAGTATCACGAATATGGTGCGACAGCTGCATTAGGGCTTAACCAGCAAGCCCTTGTGCCGGAAACGCCAGCGAAGACACCTTCACAGCTTTACAAGGAGGCTAATATCCAAGTCGACCTCATTCCTAAAGGTCGCCACGGACGTCAAGTCCCTCGCTATATGAGGCCTAGCTACATTACAATCCACAGCACTCAAAACTACAGCGCAGGCGCGTGGCAGCACTCGAAAGCCCTGCGTAATGGTAAGCTGCGTGGTAAGAAACGCCCAGGTGGTAATAGAACGGGCTACCTAACTTGGCACTATACCGTAGATGATAGTGTTGCAGTGCAGCACCTGCCGCACAATGAGCAGGGTGAGCATGCTGACTTTGATGGTCCAGGTAATAACTACAGCTTTGGTATTGAGATGTGCGAGCACTACGGTAATAACCGCGAGGCAACTCTGGAGCGGACTGCTAAGTTAACTGCATGGCTCATGCATGAGCACAATATCCCGCTCAATCACGTTGTCCCGCACCATCACTGGGGTCGTAAAGGGGTAGATCCTGAGCACAAGAATTGCCCACACTTCCTCCTCGATAATGGCCGTCCCGGTGCTAAGTGGCAGTGGTTCATCTCTAAAATAGAGCAACACTACCGCTCTATCGCACCATCATCACTCCGCTATAGCAGGTTCCCTCAATACGCTAGCTCGCTCCCAGAGGCGTCTTCATTGGTAAGAGCAGCGCGTCCTTCAGTCACTGCCACAGAGATATAAGCATCTCCTTTAAGGCTCAATTCATCAACCTATCATCACTCTATGTTAGACCCCGAAACTTGGTATCAATGCGACCGCTGCACCAACTGCTGTAAGTGGCCAGGTGATGTCCGCCTTGAGGATGGCGAGGTAGAGGAGATAGCTGAGTTTCTTAACATGGAAACACAGGCCTTCATCGATAAATACACACGCTTGCGAACCAATCGATCAGGTCTCTCACTCATTGAGAAGCCCAATCATGAGTGTATCATGCTCGATGGCTCGTCATGTCGTATCAATCCCGTCAAACCTGACCAATGCAGGGGGTTTCCTAATCAGTGGAACTTCGAAGGCTGGCAACAAGTCTGCCATGCTAAGGCGATCCCGATCAAGCAAGCCATCAAAGACGGCTTGGTGAAGCCGTAGGCGGCTGAGTAATAACTATTTTCCAAACAACAATGACCGACCCATACCAAAGAGAACCTAGAGAGAAGGAAATTTCTCTCTGCCCATGTAAGAGTAAATCAAGCTACATGGACTGTTGCATGCCATACCACTACGGTATTAAAAAGCCGGAAACAGCAGAGCAACTGATGCGTTCTCGCTACTGTGCTTATTTCTTCCGCAGAGTGGACTACTTGGTCGATACGTGGCACCCAGATAAGCGCACAGCGGGGCTGAAAAATGAGCTGAAGGAGAATGTTCATGAAGCCAATTGGAAGTTTCTTAATATCCTAGCTACATCGAAGGGGCAAAAGGGAGATAAGACAGGTAAAGTTGAATTCTCAGCGGATTACTACGTGGGTAGTGAGAAATACACACTTGAGGAGTGCTCTCGCTTCAGAAAACACAAAGGATCCTGGAAGTATCTCGACGACAAAGGCTAGCGAGAAAAGAGCTGATATTGGTAGTCGATGTCTATTTATAAATTTCTCACCCATCAACCCTAATGACACTTATGAAACCCACACCTTACCTAAGAGCAGATTACTCCAGAATAGATTCCTCCAAACAGCGCTACTGGATTAGTCGTATCAGCAGTGTTCTGGCACTTGGGTATCTAAGTGCTACGTCTGTCTTCGCCGACGATACTGCCAAGCTAAGTAGCTGGACGAGAGCGGAAGATCAGAAGTCGATTCAGGCATCTTTAGTGGCCTTTGATCACGAAGCCGATGAAGTCAGTCTTAAGCTGGCTAATGGTAAAGAGGTTACTATTAATGCTTCGGTATTGATTGCCGAGGATCAGGAGCGTTTGGCCGCTTTCACGAAAGCTAGCGAAGCACAAAAAGCACTCTCCGCTAAGTCACGAATGGATTCCTATGAGCCTGAGGGGGCGAAGCATAAGGTGCATGTTTATCGGCCAGCTGGTTATATTGATAATCACCCGTCGAGTGAAAGCAGACCTGTCGCCTTTCTCTTCTCTGCTGGTGGGAAGTCAGCGAAGATTGTCAATCGCTGTATGAGTATTGCTGATGAACTCGGCTGGGTGCTTGTAGGTATAGACGCCTACAAGAATACAAGCTCATTGACTGAGCTTTATGATGAGCGCATGAGAGATACCAAGATCGCCTTTGAATGGGCTCAGCAAAACATCTCATTTGATCCTGAGAAGATTGTATTTGGCGGGTTGTCAGGTGGTGGATGGTGGTCCTTCCAGTCGGCCTCTGATCTTACTCGTGATGCTGCTGGTATCTTATCTTTTGGTGGCTGGATGGGGAAAATGCACGATAAGAATTACTCTAAAAAAATGGCAGTAGCCCAAATCAACGGAGATAAGGATAAGGCGGCTATTTCAGCTGAAAGCTATGACGGCAGATTCCTCGAGAAAAAGGCGAGGGCAAAAGTGAAGGCCTTTCACTTCCCGGGTGGTCATGTCTTAGCACCGGCCGAAGTAGCACTTGAGGCAGCTCGTTGGATCCACGAGACGAAAGAATTTGGAGATCATTAATCTGAACGTTTAAATAACGATCAAAAAATAAGCCTCAGCTACTTGGTGTAGCTGAGGCTTTTTTGATAGGATCAGGGAAGGTGATTAGGCCTCGCGCACGCGCTCGATGTTGGCCCCAATCATGATGAGCTTGTCATCGATGTTTTCGTAGCCACGGTCGATGTGATAGAGGCGGTTGATCTCAGTGGTGCCTGTTGAGCAAAGTCCTGAGAGCACAAGGGCAGCTGATGCGCGTAGGTCTGATGCCATGACAGGAGCTCCTGACATACCTGTAACACCTTGAATGACAGCTGTGCCGTTATCGACTTTGATATCAGCTCCCATACGTGTCATCTCAGCGCAGTGCATAAATCTCTGCGGGAAGATGGTGTCTTCGACGACGGAGATACCATTGGTGATGGCGAAGAGTGAGGCGAATTGCGCCTGCATATCAGTGGGGAAACCAGGGTAGGGTGCGGTGACGATATTGACACCCTTAGGCTCTTTACCTGGCTTGACGACACATTCGTCTCCTTTGTCATTAAAGGTAACTTCATGTCCTGCTTCACGAAGCTTTTCAGTGGATGGGATGAGGTGATCTTCGCATACACGCTTGATAGTCACGCCGTCATCCTTGCAGCCTGCCATGGCAGCTGCGACCATAAATGTGCCTGCTTCGATACGGTCGGGAATGACGGTGTGTTCGACACCGTTGAGCTTTTTGACACCTTCGATTTCGATGCGTCTGGTGCCAGCACCTTTGATCTTAGCTCCCATTTTAATCAGGAAGTTGGCAAGGTCTACGACTTCTGGCTCGCATGCTGCTGACTCGATGATGGTTGTGCCTTCTGCTAGCACAGCTGCCATCATGATGTTGTCAGTTCCGAGGACAGTAGGGCCGTGCTTACCGCGAAGGTCTACTTCAGTGCCGACGAGTCCACCGGGGGCTTCCATGATCATATTTCCTCCTGTCATGTCGATCTGTGCACCGAGGGCTTTGAGTCCCTTGATGTGAAGGTCTACTGGACGGTCTCCGATGATACATCCACCCGGTAGGGATACGTGTGCCTTGTGGAGGCGAGAGAGTAATGGCCCCATCACGCAGATAGAGGCACGCATTTTACGAACGATTTCGTAGGGGGCGTCGTGGCTGATTTTCCCAGCAGTGATACGAACTGTGCCACTGGAGCGCTCTACCTCAGCTCCGAGAGCTGCGAGGATCTGGATCATGTAGTTGGTGTCCGATACATCCGGCACTCGGCGAATAATACATGTTTCACCAGTAAGCAGTGTTGCTGCGAGTATAGGGAGAGATGCGTTTTTAGAGCCTGAGATATGCACACTGCCTTTGAGTGTGGAGCCGCCGTGAACGAAAAGTTTATCCATAGTGTAGTGATGTGAGGTTGATTGGAATGTTTTGAGATACTGTGAGTATTTAGTCGAGAGGTAGTGCTGCTACTGGAAAGCGTGCAATTTGATTGAGATCTTTGTGGGTATTGATGGAGCTAAATCCAGCTTGGCTGAGCATTTGTTCGACAGGTTCGGCTTGGTCGTGTCCTATCTCTAGGGCAATGGTGCCGCCAGCATGCAAATGTGATGGTGCTAGTTGAATGAAATCGCGTAAAATGTCCAGACCATCTTTACCTCCGAAGAGAGCTCTGTCAGGATCTTGGAGCACTTCAATGGAGAGGGTGCCTCTATCAGTTTCTGCTATATAGGGGAGGTTCGCCACGATGAGGTGGAATTTTTCGCCAGCTAGTTTCTCAAAGAGAGATGTTTCAGTAAGGGTGACTCTTGGGATGCCGAGGAGTTCTGCATTTTCAGCAGCTAGGCTGAGTGCCTCGCTGGATATGTCGGCGAGGACGATCTCCTCACAGCGACCTCCTAGCTCAGCTGCTACACTGAGGCCTAGACACCCAGACCCTGTTCCCATGTCGAGGACACGGATTTGATTGGTGGATTTCGGCTGGGGGTTTTCCTGTTCCTCGGTCTCTTCATCAGTGGCGACCTTTTGCTCCTCTATAGCCTGCTCCATAATTGCAGGGGGGGTAGGGTGAGAGTTTTTTACAGAGGGGTGATGAAGGATGATGGAGACGAGCTCTTCTGTCTCTGGGCGTGGGATGAGTGCGCGTGCGTCGGTTTTGAATTCGCGTTTGTAGAATTCTACTGAGCCGAGTAGGTGCTGGAGGGGTTCTCCTTCACCACGCCTTTTGAGCTTGTCGCGTAGGGGGGTGAGCTCGGTTTCGGTCATGGGACGGTCGAATTTCATATAGAGACTCATACGCGAGCAGTTGAGCTCATGGGTGATGAGTAGCTCCATATTACGGCGCGCGTCTTCGATGCCTTTTTTTTCTAAATAGGCGGTTCCTTTTTCGATGGTTTCGATGAGTGTGGTGCTCAAGATGTCGTGTTTTTTTAAATTAGAGAACAACAGGTTTCCTGCGGCGAGGGAGCTTGATGTCTGATGGTGGGGCGGGAAAGTTATCGGCGACGAACTTCTCCCATACATCACGCGTTTGCTCAGATACGGTTTCTGCGAGCTTGAGCTCACACTGGTCACAAATGATCATAGGGAAAGGCCCCTTGATGAGAGACTGCCCCGTAAACATTGCTCCTGAGGTGAATCCAGCTACTTCCTTGCGGTCGCGCTGGCAGGTAAGGCAGGTTTCAAGGTAGGCTTCTGTATCTGATTCGGTGCCGAGTCTTTCGATGCGTGCATCCATATGAGCGTGATCGTGGATGAAGTCGAACATCGCTACGCGTGATTGCTCAGAGAGCTTGGCATTCATTTCCTCACGGCAGGTCATACACATGGCGAATTCGAAGACGCACTCTGTGCCCACGTATGACTGATTGATGATATACATGTCAGCACCCATCAAGTCGCAGCCACAGTCACAGCAGTGTGTGAATGGGGCGTCAGTTTCGTGTGAGTGAAATGAGGACGGCATTAGGGTGTGAATTCTATACTTACTGGACAGTGGTCTGAGCCTAATACGTCACTTAAAATAGCGGCGTCGCTAACTTGACCGAGGATCGATGGTGATACGCAGAAGTAGTCAAGTCGCCATCCAATGTTCTTGCCACGAGCTCCTGCACGGTAGCTCCACCACGAATAGGCGTCTTCCTTGTCTGGGTGAAAGTGGCGGAAAGTATCGGTGAAGCCAGCGCTGAGGATGTTGTCGAATTTAGCACGCTCTTCATCAGAGAAGCCTGGGTTCTTGCTGTTGTTTTTCGGGCGTGCTAGGTCGATCTCTTGGTGCGCGACGTTGAGGTCACCACAGAAGATGACGGGTTTGGTCTCCTCCAGACCCTTGCAGTATGCGAGGAAGTCGTCATCCCAGCGCTGACGGTAGGGAAGTCGTAGTAGCTCGCTCTTGGAGTTAGGTGTGTATACCGTGACGAGGTAGAAATCCGGATATTCAGCGGTAATGACTCGCCCCTCGGTATCATGCTCTTCAATACCCATGCCATTGGTGACATTGAGCGGCTGAGTCTTGGTGAAAATAGCAGTGCTTGAGTAGCCAGCTTTTTGAGCTGAGTTCCAGTAAGTCCTGTAGCCAGCTGCCTCGAGTGGTAGCTCTACTTGCTCTTCACGAGCTTTAGTTTCCTGTAGGCAGAGGATATCTGGCTGATGTTCGCTGAGAAATTCGGCAAAGTTTTTTTTGATAACAGCTCGGATGCCATTAACGTTCCATGAGATGATTTTCATAGTAGTAGTCGCGATAGAGTGAGGTTAGCCTGGAGGCCATTGGAGCTGGCGACCTGCTAGAATGTGAATATGAAGGTGGGGGACGGTTTCGCCTCCATCTGGGCCGTTGTTGATAACGGTGCGAAAGCCTGACTCTGCGAAGCCTTCTTGTTCTGCAATAGTCTTCACACAGCGCATGAGATGACCGAGGAGGTCTTGATCGTCTGCTGTAGATGCTGCGATGCGGGGGATGTGCTTTTTCGGCACGAGCAGCAGATGAGTGGGTGCCTGCGGGCTGATGTCATGGAAGCATAGGCAGCGATCGTCCTCGTAGACGATCTCTGCTGGGATCTCACGATCAGCAATTTGCTGGAAAAGGGTTTTCATAGGTATGGGCAATGATGTTTCGAAGAAATAGACGCTAGCTTACTAGGTGGTGTCGGGTGCTGGGTCGACAGACGTGGTAGCGGTAGTGTTCGTGGCAGATAAGGTTATTTTGACTGCGGGGTAGTTTTGTGAGGCGAGCTGCTGGCCGTGTGTCTGTAGGAAGCTGAGTATTTCCTGATGGAGGCTTTCACAGGGGCGTGTCCAGCGATTGATACCACGTAGAATCTGGACAGATTCTTTGGTTCCGGTGAAGAGCAGTGTGCTGACACCGTGTGAGCGTAGGTCTTCTATCTCATCATGGAGGTGGTGAAAGAATGCGAGCTCGAAGCCATTACCAGCTTCCTTAGCGGCGCGGGTGAGTGATAGTGTCACAGGAGGCGCTGTGAGCGGCAGGGTTTCGGCGATAGATTCACAGCCTATTCTCTCTAGCATACGACGCACACGCATGTGTAGATCCTCAATGGTGAGGACACGAAGAGGACATTTGTTTTCAAGATAATGATTAATCCCCTGAAGCAGGTCATCGGTAAAGGGGAAGTCATCCCTTTGAGCTGCAATAGCTCCATGCTCGATAGCAATACGCAGCCACTCGGTGCCATAGCCAGTCACTTGCTGACGGCCTACTTGGAGAACGGGGCGATTTCCAATGAAGCTGATCATGGATAGTTATTAGAAAGAGGAGAGGCGGCTACTTGATTATTCTTTGAAAAGTTTGCGTTGTTGTGGGTCGCGCGCGCTGCGTTTTTCGAGTGTCTGAATCTCTCTGATGAATTCTCCTACGTCCTCAAACTGTCGGTATACAGAAACGTAACGAACGTATGCTACAGGGTCGATTTCGCGCAGCTTAGCCATGACTTTGGGGCCAATACTACTGGAGGGAACTTCGGATAAATTGTCCTTGTGGAGTTCAAGTAGGATCTCGTCTACAGCGCGGTCGAGTCGATCTACGGTAACGGGTCTTTTTTCACAGGCTTTGACGAGTCCTCGGTAGATTTTTTCGCGGTTGATAGACTCACGTGTCCCATCTCGCTTGACTACTTGTAGCTCGGTGCGCTCGATCTGCTCGTAGGTAGTATAGCGGTAACTACAGGCTACACAGATGCGGCGGCGGCGCGTAGAGGTGCCATCCTTCGACATTCGAGAGTCGAGGACTTTATCCTTAAGTGATCCGCACTGTATACAACGCATGGTGAAAAATAGCCGTAATGGCTAGCTGGCTGAAAGCCTAAGATAGTATATGTAGTATGATCAAAGAGAAAATCATACTATATTTAGTAATTTATCTTAATGGTTAAGTTTTCAATAATGTTGTTTTGAAAAAAGATGAGAGGCTCACACGTAGCAGCGGGATTTAGCGCAGGAGAGTGGTTGTTTTTTAAATAAATTGAGAGGGGAGATGCTGACTAGTTTTGCCCTATGGGTAATCATCGATACGCCTGTTAAAAAACGCTTAAAGCACTTGTTTAAATAACTTGCAAAATCAACTCTTTTATGTCATTTAGATATCATGAATCTCAAACCTAAGTCAGCTAAAAAGTTG
>JALZUH010000147.1 GCA_023301645.1 Akkermansiaceae bacterium | reverse complement strand
TTCAATGTCGGTATCATCATCTTATTAATTCATTAAGTCCTCATGACTCTATGAAAATAGATCTAACCAGCTCATTTCTATCTGCAAATATAAAAAGGACAAAACATCATAAGATCCGACCGATCACTCGTGAGAACATAAGACACACGACCATACTACTCTCCTCACTGGCACAAACCGCGCCAGTGATACGACTAACCAAGGATAAGCTGAGAGCTCAGCACCCCAGAGACTCAAGGGCATCTAGAGTTCAGCGTGAAGCCCCCCGCTATGAAAGCTCCTTATGACCGCTCGTCCTCGCTCTCTGAGCCATCAGCTTCTTCTGATACCTACCCTGAACGATGTCCACCAGGACCATCACAGCAATGACGAAGTAAAATGTCGTCTTACTCATCGCCTCCACAGCATGACCGAAGAACTCCAAATGAGCCAAGTGACCACCCTCTGAGACGAGGTAAATACCCACCACAAAAAGAATAAACAAACCAAGCACCTCATAGAGACGGTTCTTCTGCAAGAAAGCAGACACCTTATCGGCGAGCACAATCATCAGAATACCACTAATAATAATAGCAACCGTCATTACCCAAGCCACCTTCGTAATCGCCATCGCGCTCAGTATTGAATCAAAAGAGAAAATCAGATTCATCATCACAATCAGAGCGACAATCTTCGCTACAGAACCAGCCTTCTTATCCTCCGCCACAGCATGAGAATCCTCAAGACTCACCATATGGATAATTTCCTTAATGGCGGTATAAATAATAAACCCACCACCAAAGAGCGTAATCACCGCCGTGAAATTCACATCCGCATGCACATACTCGTTATCGATCTTAAACCAAGACGACTGGAACGAATTCATCATCTTCAGTAGTAAGAACAACAGCACAATTCGCAGTGCCACCGCCAAGCCAATACCCCACATGCGCACCGAGCGCTGCTTCTCAAGGGGAGCTCGTTTAGACTCCAACGAAATATAAAGAAGGTTATCAAATCCAAGCACAGCCTGAAGCATAATAAGCATCGCGAGATCAATAAGGTTTTGCATAGCCAATGCACTATCACATCAAGATGGACTTGCCAAGCCCCAGAGATCGACCATCTTAAGATTATCTATGAAACAGAACCGACTAGGCAGCAGCGGAATCGTCGTCAGTGAAATATGCCTCGGCACCATGACCTTCGGCGAACAATGTGATAAGCAAGAAAGCTTCCGCATCCTTGACCGTGCCACCGACGCTGGCATCGACTTCATTGATACCGCCGAGATCTACCCAGTGCCACCCACAGTCGACAAGGCCGGCCTCACCGAAACATGGCTCGGAGAATGGATGCAGGACAAAGACCGAGACAGCCTCATCATAGCCACCAAGATAGCAGGAGCCGCACACGGCTGGTTCAACCCACCCGTCCGAGGAGGGAAAGCCGCCCTTGATGGCCACAACATCCGCAAAGCCCTCGAAGGCAGCCTTCGCAGACTCAAGACCGACTACATCGACCTCTACCAAGTCCACTGGCCCGATCACGGCATGCGCACAGAAGACACCCTCGAAACACTCCACGACCTCGTCACCGAAGGCAAAATCCGCAGCATCGGCACCAGTAATGAAAACTGCTACGGTCTGATGAAATCCCTCTGGACCAGCGACACCAAAAACCTCAAGCGCTACGACACCATTCAGAATAACTTCTCCATCAATAACCGCCGATTCGAAGACGAACTCGCCCTCGCCTGCCGTAAAGAACAAGTCAGCCTACTCCCATACAGCCCACTTGCAGGAGGAGTCCTCACCGGTAAATACAATGATGGCAAACAACCCGAAGGCGCTAGATTCACCCAATACCTCACGGGCAAAGCACGCCAGAGAGCCATGGCAGCGCGCTTCATCAATGACAAAACGCTAGAAACGACACGCCGCATTATCGACATTGCTAAAAACTTTAACCTCGACGTCGCCACCCTCGCCACAGCATGGAGTAAGCAGCACGACTTCGTCCCCTCCACCATCGTAGGAGTATCCAAGCTAGAGCACCTAGACCCTATCCTAGCAGCCGCCGACCTCCACCTCAGCGAAGAGATCCTCAGCGAAATAGACCTCGTTAGTAAAGACATCCCCTACCCCATGGGATAAAGAAACACGCCATCTACCTCAGCAACAAGTAATCCAAGACCCGCCATACTCCATTCTTGACTAGCCAGCATCTAGTCCATAGTTATGCCCTGCGCCTCAAAACGCAGAACAACAAACATGGGTCCATAGTTCAATGGATAGAACAGCGGCCTCCGAAGCCGCAAATCTAGGTTCGACTCCTAGTGGACTCACCACCGTTCTCCCACTCGCTGACTTTGTTAAATCAGTTAGCTTCGCGAACCTATTGGCATCTTTTTAGCCTTACTCGCTCTCCTCCGCTTCTTCACACTCACTAGTAGCCATCTCACTATTAGCCTGAGCCATCAGATTGGAGAAAACACCCCACGAGTTCACAAATCCACTCGCAAAATCCTGCGGCCGAGCATCCAGCCAGTCCTGCAGCACATCCTGAGCGAGCCACTGCCCTGTCTCAATCTCACTACAAGGGAAGCGTAGCGCCCCGTCATGGCGGCACACATAGATGCGCACATGCTCCCAGCCATTAGCCTCGCATGGCATTAGCATACCGATTTCCTGCACCTCAGCGCCCTTGATACCGAGCTCCTCGCCCAGCTCACGCACAGCAGCAGCTTCATACTCCTCCCCTGCATTCAGGTGCCCAGCAGCACTCATGCTCCACACGCTTGGATTCATATCCTTTAAGTGCGAGCGCTTCTGCACGAAGACCTCCTTACGTTTGTTAAATACCAGCATTTGCACCGCACGATGCAGCAGACCATCAGCATGCACCCGTGCCCGAGTCTCCTGACCCGTCACCTCATCCTCCATATCCACCACATCAAAGACCTCCTCGCCATCCTGCGGCGTATCCTTCAGAGGATTATCATCAAAATAACGCGTCAGCTCGATCCACTGCTCCAGACTCAGCTCCTCAGCCCTAGCCGTCACAGTAGCTCCTACTAATGCAGCAGCCTCCTCCCAGCTCGTCCCATCCTTCACTGGCATCTGCTTTCGCACCTGCTTTCTACGCTGAGAGAAACCACGCCTCACGATCTCATCAAAAAGCCTCGCATCATACACCGGTCGCGCCTCACGCTCCACATCGCACACCCGCTCACACACCATCACCGTCGAATCAATCAACGGCTGTGGGAAAAACGCCTGCGGCGGAATCGTCTTCACAGGGCGACTCACCCACTCACTCTGCATACGCAGAGACAGCACCCCATACTGCTTCGTCCGAGGCTTCGCGATAATACGATCGATAAACTCCTTCTGTAGCATCAGCACAGCGCGACTCACAGGAGAAGGAGCCTTCATAAAGTTACGCATAATAGCCCCGCCAGCCGAATAAGGAAGATTACCCAGTAACTTCACCGGCTGGTGCTTGAAAAGAGGACGGATATCAAATCTCGCCCCATCATGATGATGCACCTCCACCTTATCATTATCGGCAAAGCGGCGCTTCAGACCCTCAGCCAGTCGAGCGTCGAACTCCACCAAGATCAAGCGATCCGCAATCTCCACCACATGCTCGGTAAGAGCCCCCGTGCCAGGCCCTACCTCCACTATCGTATCACCCGGCTGCACATCCAGCTGATCGACGATCCACCGCGCCACATTAGCATCCACGAGGAAGTTTTGCCCGAGCTTCTTAGAAGGCATCACCCCCATAGCAGACAAACGACTCTTAATTTCAGTTTGATTCATATTGATAAAAATAATCCACTAGCAAACAACCACCTAGAGAACCTCCATGAGCTTACTCAAATGCCCCAGAGGATTCACCCTCTCCAGCACACACTCCAAACGCCCCTCCGCATCAATCACAAAAGTGCTCCGCTCGATGCCCATAAACTTCTTACCAAACATCGACTTCTCCTTCCACACCCCATAAGCCTGCACCAGCTCCTTATCGACATCGCTCAGTAGCGGATAAGGCAGCTCCTTCTTCTTAATAAACTTCTCATGACTAGCCACACCATCGACACTCACCCCGAAGACATGCGCCTTGCCATCAAGCTCTGACCAGCTATCACGCATAGCACACGCCTGCAGCGTGCACCCAGGCGTATTATCCTTAGGATAAAACACCAGCACAACCTTCTTACCACGTAGATCCGCTAGTGACACACGCTCCCCCTCGCCATAGGATCCCCCCACAGCCACTACATTAAACTCCGGTGCTAGCTCGCCAACGTTAGGTTTCATACCCGCATCACATATCCACTCAGCCAAAAACGCAACCCTCAAAAGCACCATAAAACCACCCAGCCCAAGTTCAGCACCCACAACTCACCGCTCACCTACCCTCCTCTCCCCACCCGACATGACTCTCGCCACCCTCATCACCCTTAGCCGCCTACTCTGCGCCCCCCTCTTCGCAGTCCTAGCCGTCCGATACGGCCAGAGCACCCAGACAGCCACCCCAGACGAGCTCACCCGCTGGATTGCCATCGGCATCTTCACCCTCGCCGCCGCAAGTGACGGCCTCGACGGCTTCATCGCCCGCAAGTTCCAGCAGCGCACCAAGCTAGGAGCCTTTCTCGACCCCATAGCCGACAAGTCACTCCTCCTCACAGGAATCATCACCCTCACCCTCATCCCATGGGGCGAAGGCTGGAGTATTCCCCACTGGTTCACCCTACTAATGATCATCAGAGACATCATTATCATTGTTGGAATAGCCATTCTGTATTACGTCAATAAGCACGTGCCGATCAAACCCCACTGGACGGGCAAAGTCTGCACCATCACCCAGATGACACTCCTAGGATGGGTCCTCCTCCAATTCATCCCCCTCTCACCCATCTACCCCACCGCCATCGCCACCATCTTCACCATCTGGTCAGGCATCGAATACTTCCGCGAAGGACTCCGCCAGATCAGAAAAACACCCAAAACAAGCCAGTAAAGAATCCCCACGGCAGAGCCCCTAGAGGCCGCCCAATCAAACCAACTGGCTTCACCAAAAAACGCCCCCCCCAACACCCGCTTTCCAACTCAAGAACAACCTCACGCACCTTACACCCTTTTCACCATGTCCACTGTAGCCATCGTAGGCCGACCTAATGTCGGCAAATCCGCCCTCTTTAACCGCCTCGTAGGCCGCCGTATCGCCATCGTTCACGACCAGCCAGGAGTCACCCGCGACCGCATCTCAGCCCCATGTGCCATCAGTGCAGCTTCCTGCACCATCGTCGACACAGGTGGTATCGGAGCCACCCTCGACGACGGCTTCAGTGCTGCCGTCCACACCGAGGCTGACATCGCCATGCAGACGGCCGACCTCATCCTCTTTGTCGTCGACGCCAAAGACGGCATCACCGCCATTGACCAAGCCCTCGCCCAGCTACTACGCAAAGCCAAGTGCCCAGTCCAGCTCCTCATCAACAAAGCCGACAATGACAAGCAAGAGCAGCTCATCGGCGACTTCGCCACCCTCGGCTACGGCCAAGGAATCCCCACCTCAGCCGAACTCGGCAGAAACATGGCACTCATCGGCGACAAGATCGACGAAGTCATCACCCCGCTCCAAAAAGACATCGAGCAAGCCGTAGAAACAACCCAGCGCGAAGGCCTCAAGATCGCCATCGTCGGCCGCCCCAACGCCGGTAAATCATCCCTCATTAACGCCATCCTCAAAGACGAGCGCACCATCGTATCCGACGTAGCTGGCACCACACGCGACGCCATCGACGTCCCCTACGAATTCCTCGGCGAGCGTCACACCCTCATCGACACCGCAGGGATCCGACGCCGCACCAAGATGGACTCATCTGTCGAAGTCTTCTCCGCCATGCGAGCCGAGCGCTCCATCCGCCGTGCTGACCTCTGCCTACTCGTCATCGACTGTGCTGACGGAGTCTCAGCCCAAGATCGCAAGATCGCCCGCATGATCCAAGACGAGAAAAAACCCTGCCTCATCGTTCTCAATAAATTCGACCTCTACCACCCAGGAGCTGGCAAAACTGCCCGCCTCGAAGAAGTCACCGAGCACGTCCGCAATGAACTCTTCTTCCTCAACTACGCCCCCTTCGTCGCAGTCTCAGCCCTGAAGCAACAATCCATCGGACTCGTCTTCGCCAAGCTCTCAGAGATTCGCAAATGCGCACAGGAACCCATCACCACTGGTAAGCTCAACCGCTTCCTCGCCGCCGCCTTTGAAAAGTCCCCACCACAGGCCAAAAAGGGCAAACGCCTCAAGCTCCTCTACGCCACCACCGCCATCAACGATCGCTACACAGCCATCCCTGTCCCTACCTACATCATGTTTGTAAACGACAAGCGCCTCCTCGCAGAAAACTACGAGCAATACCTCACCAACCGCCTCCGCGAAGACCACCCATCCCCCGGCATCCCCATCTCCTTCTCCGTCAGATCGCGTAACGCAACTGACATGAAAAAGCTCAAGTAGCCAAGCCGCTAGCCCAGACACTCGTCGCCCCCATCGGCCGTCACCAGCACCGAAATCTAGCCCCCTTTCAAGCATGTCCTTCACCCTCAATGAACGCCTCGCCAAAGGAGGCTTCGACTTCGGCACCCTCGGCATCTGCCGCGTCCTTCTCAAAGACAACGCCCACTACCCATGGTTCATCCTCGTCCCAGAAGTAGACAGCACCATCACCGAGCTGCACCACCTCAGCGCTAGCGACTACGCCTCCATCAGCTTCACCATCAGACAGCTCTCCGAATTCCTCGACCAGCACCTCACCCCCGAGAACCCACCCGAGAAAATCAACGTCGGAGCCATCGGCAACATCGTCCGCCAGCTCCACATTCACGTAGTAGCCCGCTACCCCAATGACCCAGCATGGCCCGACACCATCTGGGGCTGCAAAGAAAAGGTTCACTACCAAAAGCAGCGAGCCCTAGAAATCCACGAAGCATTTCAAAAGCACTTTCAGTAGGGAGCTACTAGGAAGTAGATTCTCAAAGCGCTAAAGTGCAAGGGATCTGACAAATCGACTTTTAAATAAGCCATATCATTGGCTATTTGGTGTAGCCTTGTTTTCTTCTGCGGAACTGAATTACTAAGTAACTAAAGCAAAAAATAATACTCGTAACACAAAGCAGTAAGCAACTGATTCCAATGGTCGTAAAAAGTGAACCTACGTTCGCTAGCTCAAATGACGTGTCTATATTCACAAGATCGAACCCTAATCCGTATAGATATAATCCATAGCTGTATAAAGCCCCCCCTGTGATCCACAAAGCTGCAGATAAAGAAATAATTGGAGACGTAATCAGCAATCGATAATTTGATTTGATTATGGCGCACGTCGAAAAAACCAATGAATAGAACAGACAGAAAAGTATTAGAAAAATAATCTCAACTCCAACGACATCGGATATGGTAAATGAATGTGTAATCTCAGCTAAATACATTTTTGACTAACGTCAAAAGCCACCCACCCGCTACAGGGGGTGAACGTTGACGAATGGGATTAGGGTTAACGTGATCATAAAACTAAACTACTTAACGGGAAGTGAGTTGGTGTGCGCTGCCTTGTTCTGCTTTTCTTGCTGATAGGTCGATAATATCACTCAAATACTCAACGAAATCCTCTGCTGATGCTAGATCTTTGAAATCATCCACTGAGAGCTCACCGTTAGAGTATAGGATCTCAACCGAATAAGATACTCCACCTCGATTATTGGTTCGCACGGGAAAGCATTTTTTAACATTATCAGCGGGTATAAATAGACGCTGAAGAGTAAAATCAAGGAAAGACACTTGTCGTGAAACCCCTTCGGTCTGAACGGTGATTCTGTTTACGATCAGCCAATTATAGAGTAGAACTAGACCCAGAGCTAAGACTAACCATCCCATGCCTGCTCCAGCCAGCGAGAACATCGAAACTAGAGCAAGAGCATACACTGCCAGAATCATAAGCGACCCACGACGACTAAGCAGTCTCGTTGAGTAAATCGCTAGGTCTGACGAAACTCGGAGTGCCTCGCCAGGATTTATTTGGCTGATATCATTCATTTCTTAGC
>JALZUH010000146.1 GCA_023301645.1 Akkermansiaceae bacterium | reverse complement strand
ATGATTGATCTATGCGGATAGTTATTTGATTAACCATTCGTCTGATTGATTAGATGCAGCCAGCTTACCTGTGTTCTTTGATAACATCATTTTTATTACCCTTTTACTACATCTGTTATGTCCATGTCACTCACTACACGCCAGCAAGAGGTTCTTGATTTTTTGAAGCAAAACCGAAGAGAGCTTGGCTATATGCCGTCGACTCGCGATATTCAGCGACACTTTAACTTCGCGAGCCAGACGGCTGCGATGAGTCACCTCAGAGCGCTTGAGAAAAAAGGAGCAATCGTGAGGGCTGCCAATAAAGCTTGCGGCATCAGCTTTCCAGAAGATATGGAGCGTGAGGAGATCGTGGATATTCCCATTTATGGTAATATCGCGGCTGGCATGGCGCAGGATGTAGAGGTAGAAAAAGATGGCTGCCTCTCTATTGATGTGACCTCGTTGGGTGTGAGCGGTCATTCACGAACATTTGCTCTGAAGGTCAGAGGCGAGTCGATGATTGATGCGCATATCTGTGATGGCGATACCGTTATTTTAGAAATCAAAGAGCCTCGCAGGGGCGATGTGGTAGCTGCTCTTATCGACGGTGAGACGACTCTGAAGCGTTACGTTATCGAGGATGGTAAGGCATTTTTGCGAGCTGAGAACGATGAGTTTCCAGATCTTGTTCCGGTAAGAGAGCTTGTTATTCAGGGGGTTCTAGTCGCATTGCTGCGATCGGCGGCGTGATAGACAGTGATTTTTAAAAAGTGATTCCATGCGGTTTCATCTAGCCTAGGCAATAAATAATATGGCTCTTACTTTGAGCTAAGGCATGCAGTATCTCTATATTATTACTGCTAATTAGAATGATTCTAAAAAGTCTTGCATGATAAGGGAAATCGATTAGATTTTTTGCGTCAGGGCAGAGCTGATAGATGATGGCTTCACCAGCTTTTGGTGGGGGATTACCTAGCAAGCTCTTGATCCCCCATCTAACCGAAGCACCGTGCGATTCTAGTGATCACACGCACGGAGTTTGCTCATTAGATGAGGCGTGCCCTGCTCACTCCATATGAATTCAAACGTTACAGAATCTTCGCAGATTGACATTCCCAAGGTAAGAGGGATGCGCATGACGCGTCAGCGTAGTGAGGTCTATAAGGTGCTCATGGAGCATCGCGACCACCCGACTGCGGCGGAGGTTTATGAGCGGGCTAAGCAGCGCATGGAGGGCATTTCTTTAGCGACTGTTTACAATTGCTTAGAAGCCATGGTGCAGCACCAAGTGGTGCGTCAGGTGAACTTCGAGCGCGAATCCTCCCGCTACTGTCCTAACTTAAGTGAGCATGGTCACTTCCATGATGAGGCCACGGGCGCGATTCTCGATGTGCCGCTCAAAGAGGGAGCCAAACTTTCCGATTTACTTGATCTGCCTGAAGGCGCACAGGTGGAAAACCTAGAGATTACCCTACGGGGAACCATTTATAATATTTAATCACTGATAGAATTTAATTCAACCAATCCAATTTACACAACCTAACTACTGAAATTATGAGCCTAGTCATCAAAGACCTACACGCAAACATCGAAGACACACCAATCCTCAAGGGAGTAAACTTAGAAATTCCTAAGGGAGAGGTTCATGTTATTATGGGACCTAATGGTTCAGGAAAGTCAACTCTCTCTAAGATCATCGCTGGTCATGACGACTACGAAGTGAAGTCAGGGTCAGTCACACTTGATGGTGAGGACATTCTTGATAAGGACGTCGACGAGCGTAGCCGCGAGGGTATCTTCCTCGCATTCCAGTATCCTGCTGAGGTTCCTGGTGTTTCAAATGCTAACTTCATTCGTGCAGCACTTCAGGCACGCCTTCCTAAGGGTGAGGAAATCGATGCTGTAGCTTACTACAAGCGTCTTTACTCAATGATGGACGTTCTTGAAATGGATCGTAAGTTTACAGCCCGTGCCGTGAATGAAGGTTTCTCAGGTGGTGAGAAGAAGCGTAACGAAATCCTTCAGATGATGATGCTTGAGCCTAAGTATTGTATCCTTGATGAGACTGACTCAGGTCTTGATATTGATGCTCTTAAAATCGTAGCCAAAGGAGTTAATGCGATGCGTTCACCTGAGCGCGGTATGCTCATGATTACCCATTACCAGCGTTTGCTTGATTACATCGAGCCAGATTACGTGCACGTGATGGCTAATGGTAAGATCGTCAAGTCGGGTGGTAAGGAGCTAGCCCTTGAGCTAGAAGCTAGTGGTTATGACTTCCTGAAGGAGGGCGAGTGCGCAACTGCTTAAGTTGCTTTATTTGATAACATTTTAACCCAATTTTTCCGCAATGAGTTACGATAATAATATCGACCAAGAAACCCAAACCGCGATCGACATCGACCGCAGTCAGGGAGACTTCAGTTTTCCAGAGAATCATAAGTATGATGCTGGTGTAGGACTATCCAAAGACACTGTAGATTACATCTGTGATGTGAAGAACGACCCAGACTGGGTGCGTGAGTTCCGTCATAAGGCGCTG
>JALZUH010000145.1 GCA_023301645.1 Akkermansiaceae bacterium | reverse complement strand
TGCGATGGCTAGACCAAGCTTTGTCTCTTTAGAGCTCTTACCCATTTGACGACCTTTATAATAAAACCAATATTTCCCTTCGCGCTTAATCAGGCAGGCATCATCGATGAGGTGACTATCAAAGTCTTCAAGATTATCACTGTTTTTAAGAACTGGGTTAGAGGCTAACTTTTCCCATGGCCCATCAGGGGAGCTTGATACAGCGATACCGATCTTAGAGTCAGGAAACAACTCTGGATTAGCGGAAATCCCAGTGAAGAAAAGCCAATACTTTCCTTCTGCAACGAGGATATTAGGAGTGAACACACTCGCCTCATCCCAGCTCCCTGAGCCTTTTGCACCTTGATCCAAGCACATGCCTTTTTCAGTCCAATCAAATCCATCAGGAGAAGTAGCATACCAGACGGTAGCATCATAGCCAGCATGCACTGATCCTTTAGAGTAATATACGTAATATAAGTCATCAACCTTGATAACATCACTTGGATCGCGACGCATCACTGACTCCTCAGCTCCAATGCCAGGTAAGTCTGTCAATTTGATGCTAAGTTTCGGCAATGGCTTTGTCTTTTCCTCTGCGTAGGACGAAGACAGTAGTGAAACTGTCAGTAGTGCTAATAATGGTGTTTTATTAAGTATCATGGTTTTATTGATTAAAAATGTTGAGTTGCTGACCCGCTACTAGATTGACAGGTTCTGTGAGTGTGATTTGTATCAAGCCGTTTTTCTCAGTTAGCTTCGCATCTAGGATCTTGTTATTATGAGTGACTACAATCTTAGCAAGCTCAACTTCGCCAACTTTCAAATTGAGAGTTTGTAGAGAGAGTTTACCCCACTTGAGGGCAATACTGGCTGTGAACTTATTTGGCTCGATGACCTGAGTATATGTGCCCCAACCTTCAGCTGCTGTATAGGCAGTTTTGAAGTTATTTTGCGAAATAAGGGGCGCGAAAGAGATCTCTTTTTTAGGCCCATTATAGTGATATCCACAGACTTCTAAGAAGCTGCCGTAAGACGCCATTGCGCGAGCGTAGAAATCTGAATACTCAACCTCGTTATACGGATTTCTTTTCTCAGGAGCATAACGATCATGAATAGTCCTCATAATGGCTAGTCCCTTTGTCATGAAGGCTTCATCTTCTTGGCTAATCATGTGAGCAGCAAGCTGATGTTCGAAACCTGACATGATTTCATTGAAGTAACCATACTGCCAATGCTTTTTGAAATCCTCACGGATACCGCCATTTGGCCAAGTGCACATGAGAACTCCTCCCTCACCCTTCCATGCGTAGAATCTACCCGGGAGGAATTCTTTACGAAACTCGCCTGCATCAAGGATAAAGTTATGCTTCCAGATCGTGTTGAGAGCCGACTTGATATGATCTTGATCATAGAGAGAGCCTAACCCTACCTGGTTTGCCCAGAATTGGCCGTAGACCTGATCGATGTATACACCCTTGCCTACTCCAATAGCATCTGGATGCTTGGCGTCTTCTAGCTGCACATAGTATTCTCCATTATAGAGCTTTTCGATGTTCTTGCTACCCATATTGAAGGTGTCGCGACAAAGCTTTTCGAATGCCTTATCACCCATTTCAATTGCCATCTCTTCACCCGATCTGAGCGCAGATAGGTAGAGCGAACATAGCACGTGAACCTTACCAAACCACTCGGCATCGAGGGTATTATGCTGTTCCCCGTCAAGTAGTCCGTCATAGGCGTCATCATTCTTATCAAACTCGATAAGGTAGTTCATTGCCTTCTTAACACCTGTCCAGTTGCGTTTCAAAAACTCTGAATCCGCTGAAATGAGATGCTCTCGGTATGTTCTATTTACGATGCCGCACTGGCCGTCAATAGCGATAATGTTTTTATTGTTCACCGATCTATACTTCACACCACCTGTTTTAGTTTGAGCGAAGCCAAAGTCAGTTTTCTCTCGGAGGTTACGTTCTAATGAAGGGAACAAACGCGCCATTGACTGTGCGTATGCCCACACGTGTGTGCAGGTTCCGGTTCCTGCACCAATGCCTTCCCACGCCCAGAAGCGACCTTTATTAAACTGCAGGTTTGAAGTTTGCATCGTGCTTGCTGTAGCCATTGAGCGATCAATAAACCACTGGGGTAATGTAGTATCATTCCATGTATCTACCCAAAGCTTTGTTTCAGACGATAGCTTATCAAAGTTACTGACGACATAGTCTGTGACTGCCTGAGAGTCCTTAAATCTTCTTGCATAGACATCTAGCCCACCTTGCCAAGTGATCAAAGATGTGAATGTCTCGCTTTTGCCAGCAGCGATGACGCGCGATGAAATAAGACCTTTTGAATTTCCTTTCTTGAATTCCTTAGTCTGCCCTAAAACAGCTAAGCCCAGAGACCCTTGAACTGAAATTGTCTTTCTCCCCGTTTTGACCTTTAGAGGGTATGAATGATTCAAGCTTGAGACGGAATCAGAGTGCTTATACTCCGTGTTTTCCGCCTTTGGGTAGCCTAACCAACCTGAAAATTCGACAGTAAGGTCTTCAGATGAGGTATTAGTCACCGTGTAGGACATCACTGTTACTGGTAGATTAGAGCGCTCTATATCCAGTGGGATGAATGGTGAATAAGCATTAAGCGTCACCTTGAGAGGCGAATCCGCATCTTCATAATCCACAATACCCATTGGCCACTTGCCAGTGAACTCGATCTTATCCCAATCGTCCATACCGAGTTGGTATTCAGCGCCTCCTTTGACTTTGACTGAGAAACCTTGATCGACTGGTGGTGGGAATTTCTCATAGCTAGGCGGATTCATATAGTTCGCACCGTCTAAGGTTCTCATGACTTGGTGATCTTTGAATCCAGGATACCCCTCAGGTATATCTATAATCTGCTCAACGAGCCCATCTCTTTTTTGACCGAATACATCCCAAGCATAAAGCTGCCCAGCACCATCCATGACCAATGAACCACATGCTATACCACCAACGGGCATGCCTACATAGCGAAGGCTGTCATTCTTTTTAGAACCCTTAATACCGGCATCAAGTGCATGACCACGCGTGGTCAGCGACTCCACCCAATCGGCAGGCAGGTTTTTATCTTCAGGTATCATTTTCTGATACAGTTCAGCCGCATTTTCGACTGCTAGCACCGAGCTACCGCTCAGAACTAAGAGAAATAATGGAGATAGTAATGATTTCACAATTTTATAGATTAATAACGTTCATAGATACTACATAGGTTACGTAGAATATATTCAATGAACTATGATCAATACAATCTAAAGCTTAGAAATCTTTCAAAAAATAACGCATCATAGTTCACCGCTCACTAGCGGACGAATGCCTCAGCCAAGCTAAATTCATACTCTTGCGCCAGAGAGGTAGCTTGCAGGCAAAGAACACAAAGGCTGAAATCGTTATCAGAGAGAGCCCCCCAGACTCCCAGCCATTAAGCTCTCTGCGCCATAGTGTGGCATATCCTAGTCCGAAAATAGCCGAATATACGACGACACAATGAAATACAAAAATAAAGAGTGTCTCTCTACCACTCTGCAGTAACCACTGAGGAACTTTCCCCCAAAGTGCTAGCAGAGCAATCACACCGGTAAGAGTCATCACATTACCCAATCGATACATCTGGTCATAGCTCTTCTGAAATAGCACCAATCCGTCAGCTGAAAACCACTCCATACCAATAATCATCCGATGAACCATGTAGAGATTTTTCGACCAAACGAGACCGATAATGATCAGTGCCACTAATATTTTAACATCTGCATACCACCGCCACTTCGTCGTCACGTAACCAACGGCACATCCCAAGAAGTAATGTCCTAGCCACGGGGTCAGCAAGAATACAGAACCAGAACGAGGCACTATGAAAAAGTCAATCACTCCCACCCCGCTCTGC
Organism: Akkermansiaceae bacterium; assembly: GCA_023301645.1. Lineage (GTDB taxonomy): Bacteria > Verrucomicrobiota > Verrucomicrobiia > Verrucomicrobiales > Akkermansiaceae > Oceaniferula. The sequence goes on along the minus strand of JALZUH010000145.1, from coordinate 8,435 downwards.
CACGAAGCCAACCATGGATGACCAAAGTATCCCAACAAACTAAGCGCCAACATAGTCCCGACAATCCATCGCGTGCGGTTGCCCAGCACCTTAAAAACACCTACTGTCACCAGTAACGCGACACCTATGATGTGCAGCACCATCGTGTGTTTATAAAAACCAATCCCGTCCCAATGACCCGATAAAAACTGCGTGACACTCGATGGCTTCACCAAGACCAAAGAACCTAAAAACAGAAGCACTACACCACGAATCAGTGACTTTCTAACTCGCTGTGATCGTTTCTCCCCGTCGCATAAAAAGAACAAATAAGAAATAATCAACCCCGAGGCAAAAAGAAACGCCGGTGCCGTGATACCGCGAAAGAAATTCCAAACACTGTAAACGGCATAATCAGACGTGCGTAACTTCTCCTCAAGAACAACACCCACCGTGTGCCCCTGTATCATCATCAAGATAGCGTAGCCACGAAGAGCATCGATAAAGAGTATTCGCTCTTTATTCATAAGCGCGCTCATCCTCTTTCTGATGCAGCATCTCAAGTAAAGCCTCTATAACACCCTGACTAGCACTAGCTGTAGTCACCATACCACCATTGTCTAGCACATGGGTTTTCACCTCTTCATGAGCATTGGCAGGACACGCGATGTATTGGGCAATACTCTTATCGAGCATATCGGTATCATTGTGACCATCCCCCATTGTAAATGTCTTTTCAGCTCCAAGCTGGTATAGGCGTGCAAGCTCAGCCAAGGCTGTCCCCTTGTGGTATTTCTTATGACTAAATCGGAGGTAAATGCTATTGCGCTGGTAAGATAACGACCGCCTGGATGGCAGCTGCGCATCAATGTGCTCGAGAATCAAGCTCATCTCCTCTTCCGAACTAGCAACAATGCCCGCCGGCTCATCAACTTGGGAGCCCCATTGTGCATCAGTATTGCCCTCCACCCATTTCTGGATTTTCTGAAGTCGTCTTTTATGTCTGCGAAACAAGCCTTTATGTGCCTTTTCACAGTTCTTGTTCCACTCTGCAACACCGATCCACCGACCAAATTCATTCCTGATGTAAATCTCACGCTCACGAGCAATGATGAAATCAGGTAGCCACATGAACTTAGCCTCTAATATGCCCTCAAGGGCATGTGTAAGTGTGCGACCAGTATTAAGCCCCCAAATCGAGCGATGTGACTTGCGCATCTCCTCCATCAGATAGAAGAACTCAGGCTTCACCATTGGGTCACCATCATGATCCACAAGAGTGCCATCAAAATCAAACGATAACACCCATTGAGGTGGATTAGCCGGGGTAAATGAGGGTAGTGCGTTCACAGTAGTTGTGCCTTTCGATAGGCAAATCATGATCTAATGGCAACTCGATTTAAGTCATCAGTTACAAAAAGCAAAACATCAGCTCACTCAGCTGTAGGTATCGCTACAGGCAAGTCTATATCATCACTGATCTCATCTCTCGCTTGATCGATGACAGCTCCCGCTTCATCCAGCTTAATCCTGTGATCTCCAGACACTTCTGGCAAGTCATCGAAATGCGGCGGCAGATCACCTACTGGTTCATTTACTGGGGGTAGATTTTCTGGTCGCTGGTTTTCAGGTAAAGGTATTGAACGAACCGGCTTCACCAGCACAGGCTCAGCATCAGCCGCCGAACTCGCGCGAGGGCTGCTATTAGCACTAGCTGGCTGCCCTGATTGAGGGTCACCCACATTTTTAAACTCCGTGGGCTTGAGGTCATTTACCTCACCCTCAGGGCGTCCCCTGCGCATCTTGATTTCCACCCTTCGATTAGCTGCCTGTTCGTCAGCACTTCCCGACAGGATTAACGGCTGAGTTTCACCATAGCCAGATACGGCAATACGATCAGAACCAAGCTCCAAGGTCTGTGTCAGCCAGCTCTTCACCGCCATCGCCCGCTTCTGCGATAAGATCAGATTAGGCTCTTCTCCCCCTATCAGGTCTGAATGACCATCCACCCAACACGTTAGCTCAGGGTGCTGATTAATGAGTAAAGCAACCTTCATCAGACTAACGCGAGCACTCGCCCGCAAAGTCGAACTATTAAAATCAAATAACAAATCACTACTAATAAGCGCCTTAGTCGCCTGCAGAGAGTTACCATCCATGTGTGACATCTCATCTAGTGATGAGAATTGTTTAAACAATGCATCGGCCGCTGCCCCACCTTCCCCTTTGCGAAGAGAGTCCGTATATTCATCAGGGTCAAATGCTTCCGCCATACGAGAGCCAGGATCAACTATCACTGCACCCGCATCAGCTTGGGTAAAGAGATCATCTGTCACGCCCATCTTAGGTAACTCAGGGTCATATTCATTCGCCTTCAGAGGCTCGAAGTCCTCACTATCAAGATCACCTCTCAATAAAGAATCCACCATAGGAACCTCCATCATTGCCACATCTGGGCGAATATCGATATCAACCCCAGTAATACTCTTGAGCAAATCAATCTCATCCTCAGGAGGCTCTACCTCCATAGCATCAGGCTCTACTTCAGCCACAGGCTCTTGCTGGAAAACTTCAGGAGGCGCGTCATCAAGGGCAATACGCCTCAACCGGACAATCTGGGTAGGCTCAGGCTCATCTTCCGAACTACTGTTAACGGCAATACTGACACTCCGCAGTCCCCAAATAAGTGCCGCATGAATACCTAAGGCTAAAATGAGCGCTAAAATCACCCACTTGCCAAGACCTGAGCCCCTGTCTGACTGATACCTAGACGAGCCTGCCATAGCCATCATAGCAGCCTCACGGGGCAAATCATCCTGACTAAAATCATCCTGCATCAACGCTAGTTTAACCCATCATCATAAAATGGCAACCTAGCTTTCAGGCTATTGCTTTTAAACAAAGGATCGTATCAGGAAATCTCATTCATACTAAACCAGTCGTTTTCACGAAAAAATCACACAACCTTCATCATAACTTCTTATCACCTCTTCAGTATCGGGAGTATGAGATTGAGCACATCAGCACTCCAGCACACACAAGCACTCTGCCGTGGTGACCAAGAGCTAATTAACTACTGGCTTAATAAAAACGCTCTAGCCTCGTTACGATTTTGCATCCCAGTGATTATCATCGGCAGTGGAGCATACGGCTACGCCATCGGAATATGGCACGGCATAGAAATGGCCAGCTATGTGGCCATCAAGCTGCCTCTTCTCATACTGAGCACCCTAATCATCAATGGCGCAATCAACGGAATGCTTGCCATGGTATTAGGTAGTGGTATCGGACTGAGAAACAGCGTGCAGTTTCTGCTCATGGGCTTCTCACTCATGTCGCTGATCCTCTTCTCACTGACCCCTATTGCGCTCTACATCGTCCTTCAGGCGCCATCCCCAAGTAGTGACCAAGCCGATAGCTGGCACAGCATCTCCATGCTCCTTCATACCGCAGTCATTGGCTACTCAGGTATTTTATCCCACCGCGCACTGCTGCGCCAGGTGCAAGAATTCGCCATCACCAAACGCCAAGGAGCATACGCCTTTATAGCATGGCTAGCTGGAAACCTCTTTGTTGGCGCACAGCTCTCATGGGTCATGCGCCCCTTTTTTGGCACCCCTGGCTCAAACATCGAATTCCTCAGAGACGACCCTATGTCTGGAAGTTTCTATGAAGCCCTATGGAGCGCCATGCACCACTTTCTCTAAAAAACACACACTAAACAAGCACCCGTAACTATCCTATGAATAACGACACCATCCATACAGAAAGCCCATTACAGAGCGAACTATCGCCAGTAAAAGCACCAACACCTGAACCAACAAACGATTACTGCCCACTTGCAGAAACTTCATTCTCACATGTCCTCAATAGTCTGCTCAAAAAACCTCTTAGCATTATTTATGAAATCAACCACCGCGGGCACCCCAAGAACATCCAACGAAACTTACTCATCATCACCCTCTCAGGACTTGCCGTCTTTGGACTTGTGCTCGGCATGTTTAGTGGAGGCTGGCAGATAGGGCTCGTCCCGCTCAAAATCATTGGCGGCGTATTCTTCAGTGCTGCCATATGCCTACCTAGCCTCTATATCTTTAGCGCCCTCGGAGGGATGGATATCAAGGTTCCCCAAATCATTGGGCTCAAGCTCACCTTTCTAGCCATCACCTCACTCCTGCTGGTAGGCTTTACACCCGTGCTCTGGCTCTTCTCTACGTCGAGCCAATCATCCGTCTTCATTGGATTCTTAGCCATCACACTATGGATCTTATGCCTCATCTTTGGCCTACGCATCATCACTCAGAGTAGCCCCCATATGGGTGGACGAAAAGGTCGCCACCTCACTGTATGGTCCATGATCTTCATCATGGTCACCTTACAAATGACTACCAATCTCCGCCCTCTCTTAGGAGAGAGTAATTCACTTCATAACGCAGGTGCGAAAAAATTCTTTCTAACTCACTGGGTAGAAATGATGACCCAATAATCACCCCATAAGAGAGTTTACTACCTGTATCAATGGGCTTTAGTCGAGAAACGCCGTGAGTGGGCTTGTTGCAGAAGCGTATTGATTCGCATCAGCTAAGCCCATCTCATAGGCCGCGCGTCCTGCCTCTACACTGAGCTTAAAGGCGCAGCCCATCCTTACAGGATCAGAGGCAATCGCCATCGCCGTATTCACCAGCACAGCATCTGCTCCTAGCTCCATCGCCTCAGCGGCGTGACTTGGCGCACCTAGACCAGCATCCACAACAACGGGGACGATGGCTTGGTCTACAATAATACGGATCATATCACGAGTGACGACACCTTGGTTTGAGCCAATAGGAGCGCCCAGCGGCATCACCGCTGCCGTGCCGACTTCTTGCAGACGCTTAGCAAGCACTGGGTCAGCATTGATATAGGGTAGCACCGTAAAGCCCTCTTTCACTAAGATCTCAGCTGCTTTCAAGGTCTCGATAGGATCAGGTAGTAAATAGGTAGGGTCGGGATGTATTTCTAACTTCACCCACTTCGGCATGCCAGCAGCCACTGCTAGTCTAGCTAGTCGCACCGCTTCATCAGCATCCATCGCACCACTGGTATTAGGAAGAAGGAGGTATTTCTCAGGATCAATATACTCTAAGATATTAGCCTGTGGGTCGTCTCCGCCAGTCAAGTCGACGCGGCGTAGTGCCACTGTAACAATCTCAGTAGCAGAAGACTCTAGCGTATCACGCATGAGGTCATTTGAGGCAAACTTCCCTGTCCCCGCCATGAGACGTGACGTAAAGCTACGGTCGGCAATAGTAAGTGGCTGATTGATCACAGTGCGGGACATTAACGCTCTCGCCCCACCATGCAAGCGCAAGCGTCGTTCTTTTTTGCATCACTGCCTACACTACCTCGACAAATCTCAATCTAAGTAAACATGCCTTTAATCAAACATCGGTATACCTCACTGCGTGAGACCTTCACCCCAGCCTGTAGCCCGAGCCAGCTCGACTCATCGAGAAGATCTAACGTTCTCGAGCCAATCATCGCTGGCAGAGCTGTGGCAATGCGACATCGCTTCAGCCGTAGAGAGGCAGCATACCGATCCCCATCGCGCAAGTATGAGCGCGCTTTCTGTCGCCACCTTTGCGACTCGTCCATCAAAGCCTGCGTGTTTTCGATATCTGCGACAGGTAAGTAGCAGCGATTTTGCTGAAGATCAGAGGGAAGATCTCGCAGAATATTAATGAGTTGGAGCCCCTTACCGTAGTTTGCGCCTAGTTGCTTAAGCTCGGCTTGATTGATACTGGAGAACCCGTCAACGGTCATCACTCCAATATCTGACCAGAACTCACCTACACAGCCCGCAACAAGATAGCAGTATTCATCAAGCTGTGCGTCCTGAGTTATACGAAAGTCCTGCTGCAGCTCAAACCGCTCGATATCGAGCTGCTGACCACGCAGAATCGGCTCCATCACAGCGACAATAGCCTCCTGCTGCTCACTGGCCACACTAGTAAACCACTCAAAAACCCCCTCCATCTGACTTAGCAGCACCTTCTCGCCCTCGTGTATCTGCCTTGGAATCACATCCGATCTGAGCATCTCCATCCACGACTCAGCATCACCTCCTGCAAGCACCTTTCTAAAACCACTCAGACCATCAACGCGTGACTGAGCATCCAAGCCAACCGTATCGGCAAGGGTGTCACTCGCACGAGCTAAAAGATAGCCGATACTGATGGGCTCTCTCATGCCACGAGGCAGCAACCGCATACTTAGGTAAAATGACCGCGAAACGTCCTTCAGGATCTGCCGTCCCGCTTTTCCATTCAATGAATCTGCCATAACTATAGAATACGCACTAGCTCAGTCCAAAGGTGAGGGTCCAGTTCAGCAAGTGCTCGCTTTTTCAAAGCCTCAGAAGCCACCTCGATCTCTCCACTCTCATGGAGAAACGCCAGCATTGTCGAGCCTGAGCCACTCATCATCGCCGCCTTCACCTCTGGCTGCAGTAGTAGCCAAGTCTTCATCTCAGCAAGGAAACGATATTTATAAAAAACAGCCTTCTCAAGGTCATTACTCATACTTCCCCACGGCATTGGCTGCGGACTATAATCGACTCCGTGGAGTGGCTCTGCATTCAGACACCTCTTAAAGGCATCTGGTGTCGACACCCCGAAGCTCGGTTTTAAAAGCAATATAGGCGTCTCGACCACCCCGTCTATTTCGACGGGCTCGACGATTTCACCTCGGCCACGCACCATGCAGTAGCGCTGATAGATGAAAAAAGGAACATCCGAGCCGAACTCAGCACCCATTTCAGCAAGCTCATCAAGCGAGAGCTTCGCCCCCTCTAATTCATTAAGAGCCAGAAGAGTTGTTGCCGCGTCACTGCTTCCGCCCCCCATACCAGCGCCGTGAGGTATATGCTTCACCAGCTTGATATGCCACTGGCAGGGTTTCCCCGTGCGCTGCTCAAAGCTACGCACAGCCATAGTCACTAGATTTCGCTCGTCTGTGGGCACACCTGCAAGATCACAGGATAACTGAAAGCTATCCGCCCTCTCGAAATGCAGCACATCATGCAGACTCAGAGGCACCATCAGCATCTCAAGCTCATGAAACCCATCATCACGCTTACCCAGAACCTTCAGAGTCAGGTTCGTCTTAGCTGGGGCTTTCCATGTTTGCCTTTCCATCATCGCCTAGTCGATATGGCCAATTTCAGCGCCGCTGGCAATCGTATAAATCATGCTCGACCATTGACTAGTCCACAAAACTTATATTTTACATTTCTTAAATAAACGCTATGTTCAGACCAACATTTTTAATCATGAAATCAAGCACTATCATTTATAGCACCATAGCCTCATCGGCGCTCCTTCTTCTCAGCTCATGCGCACTTGACCCTGGATACAGAGAATACCAGACCAAGCAAAAAGCAGCCCAAGCCGCACAAAAAGCGGCCAGCACTGTTACTAACCCTGTCAATAACACAGCCAATCCATACGGTGTGCCAGGAGCTACCAGTAATGCCAGTGCTTACACACCGACAACAGGGGCTCCATACCAGCCAATTCCAAACATCACACCAACAAGCAGCTCTAACTACCTGCCATCACCCTCACCAGCTGCCCCTATCACTATACCTAGCACAACGACACCTGCCATCCCATCAGGCACTGGTAGCACCACAAGCTATCAGGTAGTCCCGGGTGATAGCTTGTGGAAAATCTCTCGCCAGTTCAACACAACGGTAGAAGAGCTTCAGGCTCTCAACGGACTCACAACCACAGGGATTAGATCAGGACAAGACCTCCTTATCCCAGCAAGATAAATCAATAATTCAGTTCTCTGATATCACACTAAAAACGCCTCTGGATTTCCAGAGGCGTTTTTTATGTGTGTTGGTTATCTTAAAAGCTCGATAGCACTCAACGACTATTGGTCGAAAGTGACTCGAAGTCGGATGAAAAACTTCTCATCCGTTGTGAAGCTATCATCGATGGAGACCGTGACTTCCTCTAGGCCATTAGCTTCTGCGGCGATACTCACGCCATTACCCCCTGAGTTTTCAATTGGCATATCCGTCCAATCTCCATCAAGAGTCGCGCTGTATTGGATGGCAAGTGAGGATACATCCCTTGAGGCAACTGAACGACTAAAGGTATAGTTCAAGCCTTGGCTCGATTCTACCAGAACAGGAAGAAATGAGTTATCTACTACGGTAGGGTTTCCACCAAGTGCAAACTCTAAACCATTGGCTACCCCGTCTCCATCCGAATCACTATTAATATCAGTATCAGATAGACTAGGGTAGGTGCTGATCCAGTCCGTGTAAGCTTGCGGATATGGAGCTATATCAAACGTAATTCCAGCCAGAGAAGGTCCTCGCGTGTTAGCCCCTAGGCTGCGGTTCTGACCTTCGATAGTGAAGTTTGCCGATTTGCCCTCATCAAGCTCTACATCAAAGAAGACCA
>JALZUH010000144.1 GCA_023301645.1 Akkermansiaceae bacterium | reverse complement strand
AGTATAGAGAATCTACTTCTGGTCAAGGTCAAGGGGGGGATTGTTTGCTGCGGGGAGTAGGGGTTTCTGACTGAGTTTTTTACTTAGTAGTTCTGAGTAATCAGCTTGGTTTTGGGTGGTCAATTCTCCTGTATTTCCTCATGGGTGGTTATCCTTGTGGTTGCCTCAAGTGCTTATTACAGCGCTTTGGCTAGGATGGCTTGGGCGGCTTCGGAGTAGGGTAGCTTGAGGGCAGCATTGTGGCCTTGGTCACTCATTTTTTTCCATGTTTTTTGGACAATGCTGATGATCTTTTCTTCTTCTGTGCCTTCGATGAGCTTGTCGAATTGGTATTGGAGGAAGACGAGGCAGAGTGCGTCTTCGATAGTTTGGCTTTCCGGGTCAGTCTTGATGTTTTTCTTCTCATTGAGGAAGGCTGCTCGCTGAATGGTCTCGGAGTCGTAGCCGACTTCTTCGAGGATTGTGGCGGAGAGTTTGGCGTGGTATTTCTTCAGGCCGGCGCGCCACTTCAGATAGCCAGCGCGGTTCATGGGCTGGGTGCTGCGTGGGACTTCCCAGCGGCAGATGTGCTGACAGCGAGCTGCGAGCTGGAGTGGGATGGATGCATTGGGCGCGAGCTGGGCGACGGCTTCAGTCAGGCGCTTGGCAAATACGAGCTCCTTGGGCTGGTCGACGCCGTCTACATCGATGGCATTGGGGTCTTTGGCATTGGCTGCGTCGAAGGCTTGGTAGGCTTTAGTAAGGAGGTCTTGATCTTGGGAGTGGTCGGTGTTGTTCATGTCAGCTTGGTTGATGGTGGTAGGATGAGGGTTCTTGGGTGAGGATTCAAATCTTAAAAGATGAATTCGATGGCTTGGGTCTTGTTGTGATCTTGACAGGTGGTGTGGTGGGCGGCACTTCTGTGGGCAGGTATGAATAAGGCACTACTTGATATCATTCATGAGGATTCTGGCTTTGTGGTGATTAATAAACCCAGTGGCTTACTCTCGGTGCCGGGACGAGGGCCAGAGAAGAGGGATAGCGTGATTACGAGGGTGCAGGAGCTGTTTACCGATACGATCGAGCACCCTGCTGTCCACCGACTAGATATGGATACTTCAGGCTTGATGGTGGTGGCACGCACGGCGGAGGCGCATCGGCACTTATCGATTCAGTTTCAGGATCGCATGACGAGTAAGCGCTACGTGGCGCTTCTCGATGGGGTGCTGGACGGGGAAGACTCTGAGGGGGGCGTTATCGAGCTGCCTTTCAGGCTGGATGTGGAGAATCGACCACTGCAGATCTATGATGATGTCCATGGTAAGATGGGGAAGACGGTGTGGCGGAGGATAGCCATTGAGGGTGGATATACGCGAGTGGGTTTCGAGCCGATTACGGGGCGGACTCATCAGCTGCGTCTGCATGCTTCACACGAGAAGGGCATTGGTATCCCTATTGTTGGAGATCCCTTCTATGGAGCGGGCACAAAGCCGGGGGAGATGAAGCTGCATGCTTCTGAGTTGAGCTTCATGCATCCTGACTCTGGTGAGATGCTGACATTTCACTCGAAAGCACTTTTTTGATTTTTGTATCATCTTTTTATTGCCAAAGGCTTCACTTGAGCGTAACAAATGCCCAGCGCAGTGAAAGCTGCGTTTATTCTGGCAAGTTTAATTGCGGGTATAGCATAGTGGTAATGCTCCAGCCTTCCAAGCTGATTAGGAGAGTTCGATTCTCTCTACCCGCTCCAGCCATTTTTTCTTAGATGTTTCACTTAGAACTTCTTACTAAGTTTTTCAATCTTACCGATCTCTTCACCTCACGTATCATTTCAGATGGACGTGAGTTTTTTTTGGCAGTTTTTTAGCGATCTGGTGAGGATGGTGGCGATGATGAGCATGATCGCACTCCCCCAGAGACAAGCACTTAGTCCTCCGATGAGGTAGATGACTCCTGAGAGGAGTGTTCCAAGCAGCCTGCCCCAGGCATTGGCCATGTAGTAGAAGCCGACATTGAGCGATACTTGGTCGCGGCTGGTGAAAGTGAGGATCAGGTAGGAGTGGAGTGATGAATTCAGCGCGAAGACGCCGCCGAAGATGCATAGCCCGATCATCATAGTAGCAGTGGGGTAAAAGGTCAGCTGCTGAGCGAGGGCGAGTAGTAGCGTGACGGTAGCAAGCACACCTGCCCAGAGGGGCGCACGCGCGAGGGCGTGCTTCGCCTTAATGATACGGGGGGCAATGGACTGGACTACGCCGTAGCCAATAATCCAGAATGCCATGAAGCTGCCTACTTGATTGAAACTCCAGCCGAGTGTGGACTTGAGAAATACGGGTAGGGCGACGACAAACCACACGTCACGAGAGGCGAAGAGGAATAGTCTGGCGGCTGAGAGCCAGTTGATCTCAGGGCTTTTGGAGAATAGCTGACTGAACTTTACCTTGGCTTTGCTTTTGCCCATATCCTCTCTGAGGGTAAGTAGGGCGAGGAGGAGGGTAGCAGCCAGGCACCCCGCCATGAGCCATAGCGAGTGGGTGAATCCGAGGTGGGTGAGGAGGACGCTACCGAGTAGGAAGCCGACGCCTTTGAGGGCGTTTTTAGACCCTGTGAGGATGGCGACCCACTTGAAGAGCATGCCGCTACCTTTGGTTTGAGGGTGTTTTGAGCCGTTTTTTTGACCCTGTTTTTCAGCTCGGGGGCTGTCTTCTGGGACGAGTAGCTTGACGGCACTCTTCGAGCTCATCTTGGTGAGGTCTTTGGCGATACCTGAGAGTGCCTGTGACGCCATGATGTAGCTGATGGCTACGGTGGCAGACCATGCGGGATTGAGCAGGGAGAGGGCGATGAGTGAGGTGATCTGTAGTGCTAGCCCGACATAGAGGGTGGACTTTAGCCCGACGCGCGACCCTATCCAGCCACCGAGGAGATTGGTAATGACTCCAAAGAACTCATAGAGGAGGAAGAGAAACGCTAGGCTAAGGGGGGAGTATCCGAGCTGGTGAAAGTGCAGTAGCACGAGCATGCGCAGCGCCCCGTCTGTGAGGGTGAACCCCCAGTAGGAAAGGGTGACAATGCTGTAGCTAACTTTTTTCACTAGGCTCAGATGGAGATTTCCTCAGATAGATAGCTCTATAGCGAGCTGGCGACCTTAGCTGTGAGATCCATCATGCGGTGGGCGTAGCCTATTTCATTATCATACCAGACGAGTAGCTTGAGCTGGGTGCCATTGGTGACCATGGTCGATAGCGCGTCGACGATGCCTGAGCGGGTGTCATTGGTGTAGTCGGCAGAGACGAGTGGTCGCTCTTCATAGCCGAGGATACCCTTGAGCTCGCCTTCGGCGGCTTCTTTAAGCAGGGCATTGACTTCAGCTACGGTGGTGGCGTGGGGTAGCTCGAATACGCAGTCGGTGAGTGATGCATTGAGCAGGGGGATGCGAACGGCGAGGCCGTCGAGTTTGCCCTTGAGCTCTGGGTAGATCATGGTGATGGCTGTGGCTGATCCTGTGGAGGTGGGGACGAGTGAGTTCAGGCAAGATCGGGCGCGGCGCAGGTCATTGTGTGGCGCGTCGACGATGGTTTGGGTGTTGGTCACGTCGTGCATGGTGGTGATCATGCCGTGCTTGATGCCGAGCTTCTCATGGATGACCTTGACGACTGGTGCGATGCAGTTAGTCGTGCAGGAGGCGGCGGTGAGTAGGTGGTGAGTGGCAGGGTCGTAGAGGTGGTCATTACAGCCCATGACGATATTGAGTGCTTGTTCTTTGACAGGGGCGGCTACGATGACTTTCTTCACCCCTGCGTCGAAGTAGGGCTGGAGTAGTTCTGGGGTGCGGTGGACTCCTGTGCTGTCGATGACGATGTCGATGTCAGTGAGATCCATGTCGGCGGGCTTGGCAGCATTACTGTAGCTGACCTTCTGTCCCTCGACGCAGAAGTGATCCTCAGCTGCGGTGATGTCGCGATCCCATCGTCCGTGGACGGTGTCGAATTCGAGTAGGTGGGCGGCTGTCTTTGCTGGGCCGTGGAGTTCATTAACACGGGTGATCTGGTAGTCGGGATGATCCCAGCCGGCGCGGAAGCCTAGTCGGCCCATGCGTCCGAAGCCATTAATTGCAATATTCATAGAGTGTTTTTTGACGAGTTTGTGTGATGGTGAGAAGCTTGGTGTGAGTGTGTTTTGCTAGTTTGCTAGCAGCAGCGTGTCTGGGGGGCGCATAGCTCTGGGCGGCCTTGGCAGCAGTCTTCGGTGAGGAAGGTCATCAGAGAGTTCATGCCTGCGATGTGGAGCTGGTAGATGATGGAGCGACCATTGCGCTGAGAGCTGATGAGACCTGCCTGTGTGAGCTCTTTGAGGTGGAAAGATAGGGTGGGTTTTGGAATACCTAGCTGCTGGGAGATGTCTCCGGCAGAGAGGCCGTCTTCGCCTTGTTTTACCAGTAGCTTGAAGACTTCTAGTCGAGATGACTGCGCCAGCGCGGCTAGTGCAGTGGAGGCTTCATTTAGTTTCATGTTTTTGGAAATATCAAACTATAGCGCTGAGTCAATGATAGAACGTAGGAGAGGACGAATGCTGCCTATCTGCTAGTGATTACTCGTCGAGATACTGCTGTAGGGACTCGCGCAGGGTGGTGCGGGCGCGGAAGAGGTGGCTTTTTATGGCTGATACAGAGGTTTTGAGGATACTCGCGATTTCCTCATAGGGCATGTTTTCGTAGCGTCGTAGGATGACGGCCATGCGCTGCTTCTCTGGTAGTGAGGCGATGGCCTTGTCTACGGCTGCCTGCAGCTCGTCTTGGAGGATTTTTTCATCAGGTGACTTCGTCTGTGAATCCTCGGTCTGGAGGTGGAAATCATCTTCTCTTTCGTCGATGGAGGATTCCTTTTTCCTGCTGCGGCGTCGGCTTTCATTGAAAACCAAGTTTCGCATGATGGTGAAGAGGAAGGTGGTAAACTTCGCCTTCACTTCGTAGCGAGGAGCGCTCTTCCAGAGTCGGATGAAGACCTGCTGGGCAATGTCTTCGGAGTCGGTGGTGCTGCCGAGCATTTTGGCAACGGTGCCGATGACCATGGCTTGGTGCCGCTTGATGAGTTGCTCAAAGGCGGCCTCGTCACCATCCTTCACCCGCATCATGAGTGCTAAATCGATATCATTATCGTGCACTGTAGATGGTTTCTGAGGGTGATTAGCCATGGTTAGCTATATGTGGGCGCAGTATCTGCTAGTGCCCCGGTATAGGGGCGGGTTGCTGGGGGGTTTCGAAGAGTTCGCGAGGCCAGCTGTCGGTGCGAAATGACGATGCGGGTAGGCCTTCTTTGTTTTTTAGATTAGGAGCATCTGCATTACCCCAGCCGAATCTCACTGCGACTGGTTGGCTGACCTCTGGGCTGGAGACGATGATGTTATCTCCTTTGATAGTGGCTATGGCGGGGACGAACTTCTTGTCCTCGCCGGCGATGGTGAAGTGGGTGAGCTGGCCATTTTCTGGAGTTGCTAGTGTGCTGCCATGTAGGTCAAAGGAGAGGACGAACTTATCACCTTCGATGCGGCTTGAGGTGTAGACTGGGCTATTATGCATGAGCTCGGTCTGGCCGTAGTTTCTGGCGAGGGCGATGCTGGCTAGGCGCTCACCGACGGGCTTTTTCTGAATGGGGTGAATGTTGGTGGGATTACCGATATCCATGGTGACTACCATTGCGGTATTGGGCAGAGAGAGAGCCTTGAGCTGGGCTTCGCGTAGTCGTGCTGCCTCTGTGCCCGGGTTCGTTTCGTAGCTAAATGGGGCGATTTGGACGTAGTAGAAGGGGAAATCACCGATGTTCCAGCTATCACGCCAGTTTTTGATAAGTGAGGGGAAGAGGCTAGTGTATTGCTCAGGGCGCTTGATATTGGCCTCGCCTTGATACCAGAGGACACCGCGGATGGAGAAGGGGATGAGAGGCTTGAGCATGCCATTGTAGAGTGCTGCAGGGCTACGGTGGCTGATCTTCTGGGCTTGCTTGGCTTGTTGGGCGCTACGTGCTTTTGGCGTTTTCTTTCCCTTTTTTACAGGATTGTTGTCGCTAGGTTGGTAGGCGTTGAGGGTGGCGCTGAACTCTGGGAACTGCTCATGAAGTAGGCTCTCGCTGATCCACGCTTCTGCGGTTGATCCGCCCCAGTTACAGGAGATTAGGCCTATGGGTATCTGTGTTTCTTGGTAGACTTTCTCAGCGAAGAAGAAGGCTACAGAGCTGAATTGAGATACTGTGCGAGGTGAGCAGACTTTCCAGTTTGCGGGGACTTGTGATTGCTCTTCGGTATGGCGTCTCAGAGCGATTGCGCAGTAGCGGATGTTTGGATAGTTAGCGGCTTTGATTTCTTTCGCATAGAGATCCTTTCCTGATCCGACCATCTTCCACTGCATGTTTGACTGACCTGAGCAGACCCAGACTTCACCAGAGAGCACGTTCTTGAGGGTTTTTTTGTCGTTGCCCGAGATGACTACGATGGTGTGAGGCCCACCTGCTTTCGGGGTTTTGATGGTTGTTTTCCATACTCCTAGGGCGTCGGCGGTAGTGCTGGTAGCGGCACTTGCCCATGAGGGCTTAATGCTGACGGTGGCATTCGCTTTTGCGCTTCCCCAGATGGCAGCGTCTGTTTCTCGCTGAATGACCATGTTGTTCTGAAAGAGGCTAGATAGCTTGAGTGATGATTGCTGCGCCACTGCGAGACTACTGAGGGCAAGGCTGAATATGGGGCTTAGTATGAGTGCGATTGTTCTGAGGCGGAGCATGGTAGTATGGGGGGATGTATTTGGACGGTATCGAGAACAGCTGAGGCGATCGGGTAATCGGGCTAGAAATAATCTGTATCATTGATATTGGGGATATTTAAGCCAAAGTTACAACATGAAAATACTAAATCATTGCGTCGCCATTATCTTACTTTCTGTTTCTGGCTTTGCTGGTGACTTCGATGAGAGACGCTACATTAGTGTGTCGGGCTCAGCGAAGATGACCGTGCAGCCTGATGTGCTGGTTTGGCGTGTTGAGATGCAGGGATTGGCTAAGAGTGTCGATGAGGCGGCTGCTCAGCTAGATGAGACAGTCATCGGCCTGAAGGAAGGAGCGAAGGCAGCAGGCTTCGGTGAGGGGGCGGTAGTCTTGAGCCGTATGTCCTCTGGTCGACTCCATGAGGGGCACGGGCAAAAGAGAGTATTTAAGGGTTTCTTCGTGAAGAAGACCGCCGTCATCGAGCTGAAGGACTTAGCCAAGCGCGAGGCGATGGAGAAGGTCTTACTGAAAGATGACAGGGTGAAGATCATGAGCACCGTGTCGAAGTCGAGCCTCGCCGAGAAGCTAAGGCGTGAGGTGCTCTTACTGGCGATGAAAGACGGGAAGCAAAAGGCTGCCGAAATGGCAGAGTCAGTCGGAGTGAAGACTGGAAATATCCTTTCTGTGAGTGAAAAGGGTGGTGAGCGATACACGCCTAATAACGGCATCAAGCTGATGCGCTCATCGAGTCAGGTGGATGCGAGTCTGCCAGCTGAGAGTATTGACTTCAGTGCGAGTGTGCTGCTGAAGTTTGAGATCGAGTAGGTCGGCGTAGACGCTGATATGTCAGGGGGGCTGAACAATCGCTATGAAAAGACAAACATAATAAGGCTGATAAGCATGCAGTGGTATTTTTAAATACGACTATCGCGAATTATTGAATAACGGGCACTCGTGAGTCAGGCGGCGGCTATGCATTTGGGCAAGTTTACGGCTCTAGTTGAGACAAGAATTATACACCTGAGAAAGGGAATGGTTTTTTTGTGCTAAGTCATCAAAGCTAAATCCAATGCCGTATTTATTCTGG
>JALZUH010000143.1 GCA_023301645.1 Akkermansiaceae bacterium | reverse complement strand
AGGTTCCGGAGGATGGTCTGCACCTTCAGAGGCGCAATCTGCTAGCAATCCCGCTGAAGGCCAGCTCTACAATATGGAAAAAGACCCCGGAGAGAAAAACAATCTCTACGAAACAAATCCAGAAGTAGTAGCAAGTCTCCTAGCCCAGTTAGAGTCTGATATTACTCGTGGCCGTAGCACCGATGGTGAGCCTCTGAAAAATGATGTTGAAGACATCACACTCTGGAAGAGCCGGAAGACGCTCCAGAGCAAGACTGAGTAACTAGTCATCTTTAGCTGCTTAGTGTGGTTCTCAAGTAGCTAGAAACTAAAAAAGCAACATATGCCCAGACCAGGGCTATGTTGCTTTTTTGTGTGGTTTTCTTCACAAGCGGGGCCTGAAGGTTTTCAAAGGAGCTCTTCAGGGGGACCCTTGCGTATGTTGAGCTGTCTTTAGCCGCCGAAAAGCCCCTTGGCTTTATCCATGAGGCCGTCGGTAATGTCGCCGACATCTGGAGTTTCGCCAGCAGCGACTGAGTCGACCATGCCTTGGAGGTTTTCTGGTAGCTTGTTTTTGACGAAGCCTAATACCAGTGTGATTGCCTGCTGGCTCATACCTTCATCGAGGCCGAGCTTTTCCATAAGTTGTGTTTTTAATTCATCCATAATAAGGGTGTATGATTTGATTGATCATACACATCGAGTTCTACTTCAGTTAGACTTGCCCTGTAAAGGTCGAAGTCGATGGGCGTCATTAGTCTAGCTTATGAAAGCCAAGCCATGGATCACTTCGAGCTGCCGTCGTAGAAAATCTTAATCTCAGCATCTCTAGTCCCTAGCAAGTCCTGTGCTCGTAGGAGCGCGTCCTTGGTCGAGATATTAGGGTTCGCTTGGAAATACATGAAGATATTGGTTTCTCCCTGAGACCTGTCACAGCCCTCTTGGAGTGTTTGGAGCACGCCAGACTTCTTCAGCACTGCATAGATCTCGCGTGTCACACCAGACATAAGAACGTGCACACCTTTTTTGCGGGTCGTTTTAATCAGGTCTTCGAGTGCTAACACGCTGGTGGCATCTAAGTGGCGTGCGTTTTTCATCCGTAGGATGATGACCTTGAGTCTCTTGTCGGAGGTCGTGTGCTGAACTTGCGCGCGGAAGATATCAGCAGCTCCGAAGAAGAGATCACCCTCGACATGCACAATGGAGATGGCAGGCACTTGGCGTTGGTTCTTCTTATCGATCTCGCGTAGGTTACCTTCATCATTCATCTCATACTCGACAAGGTGCGGCACGGAGGCCTTCCGCAGGAAGAGGGTGATGGAGAGAATGACTCCTATGTAGACCGCGTAGTCGAGTCTGGGAAGGAGTAGGGTGGCGCAGAAGGTGGCGATGATCACCAGCGCGTCATCCTTGGTGGAGAGTAGGCAGATGCGAATGTTTTTCCACTTGATGAGGGAGAGGGCGATACCCACGACGAGCGCGGCTAGTGACGCCTTCGGGATATGCTCTACAATAGGGAGCTTCACCAAGGCGTAGAAACCAAGCAGGCAGAGCAGACCGCAGAAAAGTGAGGCGAAGCGCGTCTTCGCACCAGACTCGTAGTTGAGAGCGGAGCGTGTCAGTGAGCCAGATGCTGGGATAGCACCCATGAATGAAGTCGCTATGTTTGCCATGCCTACCGAGAGGGTATCTTGGTTCACATTGGCACCTTGGCCTGATCGACTCGCGATGGTCTTTGCCATCACTGTATTTTCTAGCGAAGCAAGAAACGCAATGGCGAAGGCGACACTCCACAGAGTGCTAATGTCAGCCCAGTTGATATGAGGGACAGAAGGAGAGAGGGTGTCGAGAGAGAAGGGGGTGAAGGTCTCTATCGACTGGAAGCTAGGGTAGGTAGCTTTGAGCGCGACACTAGCGAGGGTAGAGAGGACGAGACAAATAGCGAAGTTAGGCAGGGCGGAGAGTTTCTTCTGTAGCAGTAGATAGACGGCGAGAGTGGTGACTCCGATGGCGATGGTCTGCCACGTATAGGCGCTGTAGAGTCCAGCTGTCTTATTGAGAATGGCGAAGAATGTCTTAGCAGCAGCACCGCTCTGCATGTCGAGATTTACCCCGAGGACATGCTTGAGCTGATTGGTGATAATAAGTAAGGCAGCCCCTGTGATGTAGCCTACCAGAACGCTTCGGCTGACATACTGCAATAAGTCGGCCACCTTGAAAATCGCGCCGATCACCGAGAGCACACCGACCATTAAGACGAGCAGAGGCATGTATTCGACAGGAGGCTTACCCATCGTCCCTGCGGCAGCTGCAAAGAAGCTAAATACCATGAAGGCAGTCGCATTAGTCGGGCCGAGAATGGTGTGGCGTGATGCCGAGAAGAGGGGAGCTACGATAGCGGCAATAGCAGAGCAAATCACCCCATAGTAAATGGGCAGTTCAGCAATGGCAGCATACGCCATCCCCTGAGGCAGGGCAAGTAGGGCTACATTGAGAGAGGCTCTGAGGTCACCTCTTAGCTTCGTGCCATCGTATCGGCGCAGTGTATTAATCGCAGGGAACCACTCTAGACCGTTACCAGAGATAATACGCAGGGTTGATTTGCCTACATTTCGAGCGATGGATTTAATCGTGCGTAACATGGAGTGGTGTTATTTTCTACGAGCTTTAAAGAACATGGTAACCCCTAAGACGAGGCAGAGGACATTAGGCAGCCAATAAAGTATGAGTGCGGTGTGCCCCGGCTTAGCATCATACTCGTCAGCTATCATGAAGAAGAGGAAATAACCGAGCCCGACCAAGATACTCAGAGCCAGCCCTGTGGAAGTCTCCTTTCTCCTGCCATTGATCCCCATGGGAATAGCAACAAGGGATAAGGCAAAGCAGGCGAATGAAAAAGCGTAGCGGCGAGACACCTCATTTTCGAGCTTATAGACCTCCCTCTGAGACAGATCCATAGGATCATCAAGAACGGCTTTGATCTCAGGATTAGTCAGTGTATTTGGCTTACGCTTGCGCTTCTTCGTCGCGCTAAAGTCGAAGATAAGAGGCTCGAAATGCCCGATGCTAGGCATAGCGATCCCACCATCAGAATTAATCGCATTCACATAGGCATCCTCAAGCTTCAGGCTTATTTGCTTCGTCTCGTCATTGATCTTTAGCTTCGCCTCACGGGCGTAAATACTCGTAATCGGATGTCCCGTAGGAGCCTCTTTATTGAGATAGTAGAGATGGAGCCCCTTGATGACATCACCCTCTCGCGATGCGATGAAGATTTTCTGCCCTGATAGTGGAGCCTGCACGACACCGGGGGCCAATAGCGCGTTCGGATTCTCCTTCACCGCCTGATAGAGCACTGTCTTCATCGTATGCTTCGCCTTTGGCGCCATACTGGTATTCAGCCAGAATGAAAAGGCACACAGGATAATACCAATGAAATAGACAGGAAGGGCAATGCGGAATAGCCCCGTGCCCGCCATCCGCATACTGATGAGCTCATTAGAGCCAGAAAGCCTACCGAAAACCAAGAGCACAGCCACGAGGAAGCCCCAAGGAAGGGTGAAAATCAGCGAGAAAGGCAAGACATTGAGCACGAACTTCGCAATGATCCCTACCGACGCCTTATCCTCGAC
The DNA here is from genome assembly GCA_023301645.1 of Akkermansiaceae bacterium. Classification (GTDB taxonomy): domain Bacteria; phylum Verrucomicrobiota; class Verrucomicrobiia; order Verrucomicrobiales; family Akkermansiaceae; genus Oceaniferula. The sequence continues at coordinate 1,873 of JALZUH010000143.1, read as the reverse complement.
GAGTAACGGGCGCAGCTCCTTGAAGAGATTTCCCATCAGAAGCAACACGCTAAGCACAGCTACGCCAAAAATCGTGGCAGCAATAATTTGCTTGCCAATATAGCGATCCATAACGCGTAGCATGGCGCCAATGATGGCTCTGAAATAAGAATCTGTCGAGTGTGGACTGGTCTCAGAAGAGGATTATTTGACCACTCTATCAGAGCGCTCGGCGTCGTCGGGGAATGTTAGTTTTCGTCGGGAAAAGTGCTCCGAGTGGGGTATGGATGAGGCTCTGTGAATGAGTTTTTTTTGGTGGTTTAGCGCACCTCCACGTTTTGAATTTCACGGGCTGCCCACATGCACTCATACTTATAGGCTTGCTGAAAAGAACTGCCCTGATAGATCTTAGATACTGTAGCTGCAATGTTTGCAGGGAAGCAATAACCCAAACTAAACTTCGCAAGACTCGATTGGATATCAGTTAAGAGTCAGCGATTAACACTGTTCTGCAATAATATGGAAAAAACGACAAAAGAACGTTTCAAGAAAGCATTTAAGTTTTTGTCTTTAGGTTGCTTGTTTTCTTTTTTGGCGTTTTGCTTCTCGCCAATAAGATCAAGAGGTTGGGTGAGTGTGCCTGATGTTCAGCCAGCATTAAGTTTATTTGGTGCTACTTTGATAATCACATTTGGGAAGATTGTATTACCGTGTATTATTCCTACCACACTGTATCTTAAACGTTGGTGGAGAGAGGGTAGTGTTGGCACCCGAATACTGGGTTATATGATTATTGGTGGGCTAGTGTTTTTCTTACTATATATTTGGAACTTATACCTTTCTAAGTGAGCATCACGTATTTAATCCAATAAACGCTAAGGAGTTTAGGTTTATGCCCTCTTTAACCTATAGCCCCTCGAAGCTCAAGCAACCGCCCCAGAGCTCGAAGTCACTGAGTTTACCATCTCCAGTTCTATGCTTATCCCTGCGGTGTTCAGTGCAGAAGGTGACAATACACTCATTACAATCCTCCACAGCCTCTACAATGGGCGCGACGGTGACAACTACCCAGATTCTAGAAGACTATACATGCCTAAGAGTCTTCAAGGCTTTCCTAGCAGGACTACCAGCCAAAACGCTCAAGACTCTCAAAGTATTCAAGAGCTAGGTTTATTTTTTGGTTTCAAAGACCAAGAATAATGAGAACATGCCGGCATGTTGAAAATCCTAGCACTAGCAATCCTCTCTCTCCTCCTTGTTTCTTGTCTTAGCCCAGTAAGCCAGCCACAGCCTGAGCCGTCCAACTGGAAATCTCAGGTAAAGGCGCAAAACTCAGCAAGGCTAGCAGACCCTCTATCGGCTCAATACATCTGGACAATGCCAGAGCCGAAGCTCGGTAAGTCTGGCTATGGCCCAGTCTATCAGGTCGACTACAAGGTGAACGCTAAAAACGCATTCGGTGGATATGTAGGCTTTGAACGGGCGAGAACCATGTTTGTAGACGGCTCGGCAAAGCACTCATACTACGAGAAGGAAACTCCCTTCTCATTCATCTCTAGCCCGTATTAAGCTCGCTAACAGTCGGATATATCAGACGCTCCGCTCTTGTGATCCTTGGTGTTCTGCTAAATAAATTATACGAAATGAATCATACTATTGTTTACATAATGCGCCACATCGACATAGGTGGCCATATTGAGATTCCATACAAGAAAATCGGAATTACAGGAGCTGGTGAAGCAACATTAGATTCTAGATTACGTCAGATTAGTAATACGAAATCTCCTATTAAAGCTCAGTTTGTAGCAGCTTGGTCACATGCTGATGCCAAATCTGTTGAGGGGGCTTTACATGAACTTCTAGAGGATAGTCAGATTGAGGGTGAGTGGTTTCT
>JALZUH010000142.1 GCA_023301645.1 Akkermansiaceae bacterium | reverse complement strand
TAAGCCCCGACATCGCCATAGCCGACATCATCACCATAGATAATGACGACATTGGGCTTTTGCTCAGCAGCAGCCATCGGTAACTGCGAGGCCAGTAGCATAGCACCACACAGTAAGGACTGTTTTTTCATTAAACTTGAACCACTTATCATAGTGTTGATTGTCATCACCATGACCCCAGATGTCACCATCTTAAAATTGTGAATATGCTTTATTCTAAGGATGTAGTCCTGATAGTGCGTCTATAAATGAACCATGAATAAACAAACATTCATACAAATCCTCCTCGTAGCTATCACAAGCTATAGCCAGCTACACTCTGCGCCAGTAGAGCTAGTCGATGAGCTCGCAGTTAAAATCGAGCGCCTTGACGAGCGAACTCATCTCGTCGATTTCGGAAAGGTAACATTTGGAAACTTACGTATCAAATCAGACAAAGATCAGCAGCAAAACATCACCATCCACTTTGGTGAAGCTTTCCAAAATGGGCGAATCAATCGCACGCCACCAGGAACCGTTCGATACCAGAAGACCACGCTACAGATCAACGATCACCATAGCCACATGGCTACACCAACGGCAAATCGCCGCAATACCAACGTATCGGTCAATGCCGTGCTCACACCCAAAGAATGGGGGGTCGTGTTACCCTTTCGCTGGGTAGAAATAGAAGGCTGGAAAGGTGAATTAAAACCAGAGAACATCATACGACAAAGCGCATATTTAAGTGCGTGGAATGATAAATCATCATCCTTCGAATCATCCGACGACATGCTCAACCAAGTCTGGAAGCTCTGTAAGGACTCCATTAAAGCGACCACATTTGCGGGTATCTATGTAGACGGAGACCGCGAAAGAATACCCTACGAGGCAGATGCATACCTCAACCAACTCAGTCACTACTACCTAGATCAAGATATTGAAATGGCGCGTGATAGCTACGATTACCTGATGAAGTATCCGACATGGCCGACAGAATGGGCCTCTCACATGATATTCATGGCACATGCAGAATGGATGCATACAGGTGACAAGGCATGGATTGCCAAGAAATACCCAGAGCTAAAGAGTAAGCTATTTCTCAATAAGCTCAACGATGACGGTCTGATCGTCAGCACCGCGCAGGATATCAGCAGAAATGACATTGTTGACTGGCCGAAACAAGAACGCGACGGCTACATCTTTACCTCATTTAATACCGTTACGAATGCATTTCACATTCGTTCACTCTACATGCTCTCTGAACTAGCCTATGCTCTAGGAGAGAAAAGCGACGGTGCCCGCTGGCTCAAGCAGGCCGACCAAAGTAAAAAGTCATTTAACCAAGCGTTCTATTCGAGCAAACTCAAAGGCTACACCGATGGTGCCTCCACAGAGCACCAATCCATCCATGCTAACTTGTTTCCGCTGGCACTCGGGCTTGTCCCCGATGAATACAGACAGGACGTAACAGAGCTGCTCAAACAACGAAATATGGACTGCTCAGTATACGCAGCCCAATACCTACTCGAAGCCCTCTATCAGAATGGCGCTGACCAAAAAGCGATTGATCTCATCACAGCCAAGTCCGATCGCAGCTGGCGACATATGGTGGAGAGTGGAGCCACCATCACGTGGGAAGCGTGGGATATGAAATACAAGCCCAACCAAGACTGGAATCATGCATGGGGAGCCGCCCCAGCTAACATCTTGCCGCGATTCATTTTAGGTGTAGAAGCTGCTACTGCCGGCTGGCAGAAAGTGAATATCAAACCATCAACCAATGGCCTCACATACGCTAAAGGAAAAGTCCCCACACCTAATGGATCTATTAACGTAAGCTGGGAAAACAAAGATACATTTGAAATCACCATCTCCTCAACAAAAAAGATACCCTACGAGCTCTCACTACCGCTAGCAAAGCACCCAGTAAGCTCATCATCTGGAGTCTATCGCGGGAATGAAAAGCTCAACTTTGAACGCGTAGGACAGCGCTGGGTCGGTGAAGGAACACTGAGTGATCCCATCACCTTAACGGTAAGATAAACATCATAACTAAGCCACCCAGACGATAGTTGCTCTTGAACATCATCACTAGATCCTTTAACAATACGCGAAGGGGAAATCTGGCGGTTCATTGAGATGACTCATTGAGTCTCAATCGCCACACCCTACTCAGCTCTAACTCACCACCCATATGTCTAAGTTTAAAAAAATCGTCGTCGTCATACTAATAGCAATCCTTGTGGTTGTGCCTGCCCTCTATTTCCTAGTATCCACCATACAGGGACCACCGCCAACTACTGGAGAGACCTCACTTAAGTTTAAGGAAATAGCCTTCCCACACACCCAAAAGGGCAACCTAAAGAAGTCACTTCCCTTCATGGGAATCGCCACACTCGACGTCGATGGTGATGGAATCGATGAAGTCGCTATAGGAGGAGGTCACGAGCAGCCAGATGGCATTTACAAATATTCTAAAAATGGCTTTAGCCCAATGGCGATCAAAGGTCTCGAAAAAGGTGACACTGACGCTACCTTCGGCCTCGCATCAGCAGACCTCAATGGTGACGGCAAAGAAGAACTCTTTATTGCCCGCGAGTCCGGTGTCTACCTCGCTGAAAATACAGATGGTGCATTTAATCAGCGTAAAATCGAATTCGACCTAGCTGACAACACCACACCGCTATCGATTGCCCTTGGTGATATCAATAAAGACGGCTTTGTAGACCTGTATATCTCAGGCTACATCAAGCTCGATAAAACAGAAGGCGAGACGAACTTCAGCGACGGCTACGGTGGCTACTCATACCTCCTGCTCAACGACGGCAACAACAGCTGGACTGATATTTCGAAATCATCAGGAGTCCACAGCCAGCACAATCGTTTTCTATCCATCTTCACTGATCTCAATGGCGACCAATGGCCAGACATCGTCGTAGCTCAAGATACCGGTAAGGTAGAAATCTGGGAAAACCTCAAAGACAACACATTCAAACGCCACAGTGACCCAACTGACTATTCATACCCGATGGGAATTGGCGTTGGTGATATTGATAATGATGGTGACGTCGATTTATATTTCTCAAATGTCGGCACCACACTACCGCGCGCAATGGTGAAGGGAAACCTCACTAAAGAACAGAAATTCGACACCGACTACATTCTCCTAGAAAATGAAGGTGATTTTAAATTCAGCAATGTAGGCGCTATTAGAAATGCATCGAAGTATGGCTTCGGCTGGGGCACACACATTGAAGACTTTAATAACGACTCCAAGATGGATCTTTATTTCTCACAGAACTACGCACGCTTCCCCGGTGTGAAGTATCTAGACCTCTACCCAGGACGACTCCTCGAGCAGCAAGAAGACGGCAGCTTCCTCTCAGTAGAAGAAGACGCGCAGGCTAAAAACTCAACATTTGGTATCACTCAGGTCGTTTCTGACTTCAACCAAGACGGCACTCTCGACCTCATTATCGCTAACCTAGGAAGCCCCATCAAAGCCCTCATTGCTACCGAGACTGGTGAGCATAAGGGTCTCACTATCCGACTTCCTGCTACCGTGAAATGGCTCAATGCAGTGGGAACACTCACCCTGCCTAATGGTCAGCAGCTCACACGTCAAATGGTAGCTGGCGAAGGCCTCTGCTCCGATGGCTTTAATGGGCTCCACTTCGGGCTAGGTAATACACAAGCACCTGTGAGCGTAGAGATCACTCTCCAGACTGGCGAGAAGTTCAGCTACCCTGACCTAAAGCCAGGCACACAGTTCATCGTATCTGAGTAATACCGAGCGACTCATAGAAAGCGTAGTTTGATCGAGATCGACATAACCCACCCACATCATCACCATGACCGCCAAAGATAAAAAATACTTATTACTCAGCGGCGTAGCTGGACTACTTGGTGCTCTCTTAGTGGGTATAGGTGAGTCGCTCATGCAGTTTACCCATGCCGGCAAGATGGACGAAGTCACCTATGACTACTTTCTTGATGTGCAGACTAAGAACCTCAGCATTGGTCATTTCCTCTGCGTGCTCACCGCGCCTCTCTATTTCCTAGGATACCTACACCTAGGTAAGGCAATCGACAGAAGTTATCAGTGGCTGGGGAAGACCTTCACAGCTCTCGGTATCTATTCCTTTGGAGTAGGTATCGCCTGGATAGGAGGTCGCGTCTACCTAGGCCTCAGTAGAAAGGCCATCCAATCAGGAGAAGGTAGCCAAGAGCTACTGACATCACTCAGCGAGCATAATGAGCCGCTCATTGGTGTATTGCGGGTAAGTATTCTACTCATCTCCGTGCTCTGGGTTTACGCCATCCTAAAGGGGAAGTCCTACTACCCGAAGTGGATGGTCATACTCGCCCCTATATTTCTATTAGTAGGGATCTTTATCACCTACCTGCAGGCACCAGCAGTGGGTAAATACCTCTTACCTGCCGCGATGAATGTTACCCACTTCATCGTCTTTGCCACCTCACTATTTTACTGTTCGAGAATTCCAGTGACCCTGAGCAGTAAATAGGAACTCTTCATTCTGAAGCACATAACCATCACTAACCAATCACCCTGATGACAACCAATAAGCGCCTTTTAAAACTCGGTCTAAACTTCCTACTCGGCTTAGCAACGTTCCAATCTGGTATGCTCTCTGTCGACCAGTTGCAAAATCCGGGTGCATGCCCGTCTATAGGCCCTGTGCCAGCTTGCTACCTTGTCTTCGGTAGCTTCCTAGCAGCTCTCATTGGTAGCCTAATGCGCTATCATCGAGCTTTTTACATTGGCCTAGGCTTCCCTACCTTACTCGCTCTTTACGCATCAATAGGGGAGTTAGTAGGCTTCGTCGAATGCCCGAAAACAGATTCAGGCATACCGATGTGCTACATATCATTGTCCCTCTGTGTAGCCTGCTGGATCTTGTGGCTAGCTCAGAGGAAGTCCTAGTTACCCGCAGTATTAGCTGAGGGCACACTTAGGATTGATAGGTCGAGTAATAAGTTTACTCTGAGACACGTGGTCCCATGCTGCTACTCGAAGTCGTTGTTTGAGTAGGCTCAGTGCTACTTGCCACTGGTGCATCTACAGGCATCTGCTCTGTAGGCGCTAGCTCGATACCCTCAGCGGCTGCGAAGTCTGCAAGTGCCATCTCAGCAAGCGCTTCTTCCTCTGCTGCTTGCATATTGATATCAGACATATCCATCGAGTCGCGAGCTACACGTGCACGACCTGCTGCCTTGTCACGCTCCTCAGTGACCATTTCCTCAAGACGACTAAGAGTATCACCAGAGCCACCAATTGAGGTCACCATTCCTGATGCCATTTCATTAAGCTCTGCCATGGTCTTATTGATCTTCATGTCATCAATGTCACGGGAGAGGTCTTCGATTTTTTTCTTAGCTGACTTCACACTGACATCACGAGCTTTGACTAATTCCTTATAACGAGCCTCGGCACCTTCGAGCTGGGTAAGCATCTCGTCGTGCTCAGTATCGACGCGCTGTAGTTTGACAGCAAGTTCACCAGCTACGGCACGGTTGCCAGCTTTGAGGTGAGCCGTTGTTTTGGCACGAAGCTCTGTCTCTTCTTTATTAAGCTTCTTGGTCTGGGAAATGAGCTTCTCTACAAGGGCAGCATTGGTTGCTAAACCTTTATTAAACTCAGAAATTTGCTTACGTAGATTTTCCTTCTCAACATCGAGAAGAGCCTCTGGGTTACGCTTTTCGATGCCGCCGATGAATAGGCCTAAAAAGCCCTTAAATAAATTTCCGATACGTTTAAACATGATGATTTAGATGATTACCAAGTTACATTGGCTAAAAAAATGGATTACGGCAAGTATAAGAGAATCAATATATTATAATGACGTCTGGTCGATGAAAGCGCTAAGTAGAAGATCATCACCGATTTGAGTAAACTTCGATTCTCTAAGTGATACCTCGCGCTCAAGTCCTGCAAAACCTGGCATGTCTCCACCTGTAATCATAGGTGCATAAAAGATCGCCACTTCATCAGCCAAACCAGCATCAATAAAGGCGCCCATCAAGGTTCCTCCAGCTTCCACAAGAACAGTGTGGCAGCCTTTTTCGACGAGTTTTTTTAGAGCTTGGAGTAGATCACCATTCTCTTGGACGAGTGTCCGATCTTGGTATCGGTCAGTAAATACTTGAGAAGACTGCGACAGGGAGCTGGCGTCACCTCGAGTGATAATCATTCGCCATGGTTGCTTTTTTCCAGTCTGCTTGAGCTTTGCCTCATCGCGGATGGTAAGGGCGGGGTCATCATTTCTGAGGGTATTGCCACCTGTGATGATCGCATCAGATGTGTAGCGTAGTTGCTGCACGTGCTGGCGTGACTCTGGTGATGTCAGCCACTGGCTTTCACCGGGTGGGCGTGTGATCTTACCATCTAGACTGATGGCTGACTTCAGAATAATCCATGGCAGACCCGTGAGCTGAGCTTTACTAAAAGGGCGAATCAAATCTATGCACTCAGCTTGGCAGATACCTGTCGTCACTGATACGCCAGCTTCTTCGAGAAGTGACTTCGCCCTGCCGGCGTGATCTGGATTAGGGTCATCAGCACCGTAGACGACCCTCTTAATACCATGATCGAGGATTCCTTGGGTGCAGGGTGGGGTTCGCCCTTGGGTCGAACAAGGCTCCAAGGTGACATAGATAGTAGCACCTATCATGGCTTCTAGAGAATGATTCTGCTTCACCGCAGCGATGGCTTCTCGCTCTGCATGAGGCTTGCCAGCACACTGGTGCCAGCCTTTACCTATCATCATTCCGTCTTTGACAATGACAGCACCTACAGGTGGGTTTGGAGCTGTCAACCCGACTCCTTTTTGAGCTTCTGATATCGCTAGCTGCATCCAGTCCTCATCAGTGAAGGGGTCATTCGAGCTCATGCAGGCAACTTAACGAGATTAGCGGGCAAATCAAGCTGTGAAGAAGTCTTAAAAAACTGTGAGTAACTTGTAGGAATCCTGTGGTTTAGTATTTCAGTTAGCTTTAGTAATCCGATTTACCTACTTTAATGCCCGATTATTACGCAGGTTATTATTCCTATCAAAACATTCTATCTCAGTAGGTAAACTCGTGTATGAGCTACTTATTAACATATAGAAGAAGAAGAATTTATTGGATTTAAAAATAAAAGAATCTTCTACAAGTGAATAACAACTTATGAAATGAACTTTTCAAATGGATGTCATTAGTAGCGACTTGACCAAAGAGAAAAGATATGAAGATATATCTGTATGGGAGATTATCATAAGCCAAAGCGTAACTACAATAACGACGAGCTATTACACACGGAGAAGATTCTAGCTGATCGTAAGACATTCTATCTAGACCTCAAAAAGAACCCACGTGGTAAGGTGCTTAAGATAACAGAAGAGGTTTCAGGAAACCGTGACACCATCATGGTTCCTACAGAGATTCTTTCTGACTTCATTGCTGCGCTGCAAGATATTGAAAAGACCTCTCTAGAGAATTAAAGATACTGAGCAATTGCTCTATCAAGACTAAGGGCTCTAGTAGCCTTTAGGACCACTTATCTTTCCAGTCAGCAGGAAGTCGCTGAATTTTACTCTCTGGCATCTTCACGAGTGCGAGAGACTGCCTACAGGTAATCAGTGGCGTGGCGTCACCTTCGCGTGTCATCACAAAGGAGCACCAGAAGCGAATGCGCTCTAGTTTTTCTAACTTGCCATGGATAATAAGTTTATCGCCTAGTTTGGCAGATTTCTTATAATCAATCTCAGTGCGCACGACCACGGGGTAGACTTGGGTCTTTGCCATTTCGTTGAAGTCCATACCCATGCTGGCTCCTAGATGGGTGCGGCAAGTTTCTATCATTCGTAGGTAGGCGATATTGTGGACGACACCACCGCAATCGGTGTCGAAAAACATCACTTCTTCGCGGGAGATAAATTCTGGTAAATCCATGAAGCTATCCAGATGAGATATGAAAAAATTTCAAGCACCGTATTTTATGCATGATAATTTTCTACTTTCGCTTGATACTAAGAAACTCTGCTGCATGATTAGTGCTAATGCGACGTAATAGACCATCTACTTCAGTTACGACAGCACGTATCATCTACGTGCTGATCTGTGAGCTAGCTGGTGCTGCCATTGCTAACCAAACAGCAGGAGAAAATGCCATCTGGATAGGTATGGCTATTGGTTTGGCTGTCGCTGGATTTTTTATCGTAGTAGAGTCACTGATGAAGAAGTTCACACTTCGTGGCTTCTCACACGCTACCGTGGGTTTATTCATCGGCGTGGCATGTGCATGGCTACTTTCCAAGGGGGTGGTTAATCTTCTCGAAGAAAGTTTAGTGGGTAAAGTCCATGAGCTAGATGCAATACTGCTTTCTGTGCATGTGACCCTATACTCTACCTTAGGATTCTTAGGATCTGTGATTGCTATTCGTAGCTCGAAGGATGATTTTGCGCTACTGATTCCCTACGTTCAGTTTCGAGCTGACTCGAGCTCAGGGCCACCCATTGTGATGGATGACTCGGTGATTAATGACGCTAGACTTTGGGATGTGCTTGAGACCGGCTTTATTGATAGTCGCCTTGTAGTGCCTCGTTTTATTTTAGAAAAAGTCCACGTGATGGCTAACTCATCTAATGCTAGTGAGCATTCGCTAGGTGAGTGTGGTCTGGACAATCTAGAACGCATCCAATTGTCACCGAAATATCAGATTAATGTCCATGACTTGGAAGGACATGATCAGTCCGATAATGAGGAAACCAGGCTGATGAGCACCTGTCGTAAACTCTCAGCTAAACTCTTCACTACTGACGAGGCACTGTCGAAGACTGCACGCTTCCAAGATATCAATGTGCTCAACATGAACGACCTCAATAAGGCGTTGAAACAAAATATTGCTACGGGTGACCGCATGCGTATCAAGCTCGTGCGTGCAGGTAAAGATGAGACTCAGGCCGTGGGATATCTACCAGATGGCTCGATGATTGTCGTCAATGCTGCTGCTGATAAGATCAATAGTGTGCAAGAGATCATCATTATTAGCACACTGGACACAGACTCTGGTAAGCTCGTCTTTGCTGAGCTTTATAAGGACTAAAGTCACTCATTCATTGAAGCTCTCTCTGTAGCCTGTATGAGGCTTTCTAATGTCTGGGAACTTTTTCTACTAGCCATTATAGCTTTTTAAGGCCCCTGTAGGCTCATTGCAGGCTACTACTATGGCAATATCGTATTCTGGTCTAAAAGCATTTAAGCCTATATCACGACGCTAAAAACCCTCTACCCCCATTCGCATTGTGCGCTAGAGATAGAGGGTGGAGTGATTTAAATCTTAAGTGATCTATGAAGGGACTGCTTTCTAGCCTCCTGTTTTAGGTGTGCGCTTCTTTGGCTTAGCCTTATCGGGTGTTGCGTTGCGCATTGGTGCACTGGTCTTACCGTTTTGTGCGTCTTTGAGACGCTGCATTTCTTCGGCTTTTTCAGTCATGCGCTCCATGAAGGACTTCTTGCCAGGCTTCTTCGGCTTGTCGCTTTTCTGTAGATCAGGCTCAGGTAGGCGATTACTTAGCCATATTTGACCAATGGAGAAGATGTTCTGAGTCGCCCAGTAGAGAGCGAGAGCAGCTGCGTAGTTGTAACAGAAGAAGAAGAACATCAGCGGCATGAACATCATGATCTTCTGCTGCATAGGGTCACCTGCCTTCGGTGAGATTTTCATCTGAATGATCATGGTGACTGCCATCACGATCGGTAGTAGATTGATGGGTAATGCGTCACCGAGAAGCGGCAGCATGAAGGGTAGGTCGATGGTGTAGATGGTATCTGGCATCGATAGGTCATCTACCCAGAGGAAGCTCTCACCACGTAGCTCGACGGCGTGCTGAAGCATTTTGAAATAACCAAAGAAAATAGGAATCTGTAAGAACATCGGTAAGCAACCGCCCATAGGGTTGATCTTATACTCCTTGTAGATCTTCATGGTCTCCTGATTGAGTTTATTAGGATTATCCTTATATTTCTCACGAAGATCTTTGATGATAGGCTGAAGCTTACTCATACGCTTCATCGTGCGAGACGATTTGTTATGAAGTGGCCATAGCACCGTTCTGATCAGGATGGTTAGGGCAACGATGGAGAGTCCCCATGCCCAGTGGTCAGCTAGCTTTACGAAGACAACATCATGGAACCAGTTGAGGATGTTGTTAAGGGTCACACTGACGATGGTAAACCAGCCGTAGTTCATGACCTTGGCAGTGTCCTGCTCCATGTTTTTAAGAATGCTGTATTCCTTAGGCCCTGAGTAGATGGAGTAGGTAAATGTAGCTGACTCATCCTTCGCAATCTGACGTGCAGGAAGGCTAAATCCGAGGCGAACTGCGTGCTTAGGTTTGTCAGGGTCGACTCCGGCGATGGTGACTTCTTGTCTCTTAGCCCAGAGGGTAGAGGTGTATTTTTCAGAAGGTCTTACCAGTGAGGTGAAGAACTGATTGGAAACACCAGCGAATTGGAGATTCTCAACACTCTCCTGAAAGAGTGGCTTAGCCTTCGAGAAAAAGCCTTTATTGAAGTAAGAGCTATTTTTATTCGTCAGTGATCCATTATCGAGGAAGAAGAAGCCACCGAGCTGAAGCATCTCACTCTTGTAAAGTGGGGAGAGCGCACCAGTGAAGATGGAGTAGTCCTCGAGATTGATAACACTATCTGTATTCGCCTTATTTCGGAATGTTACGGTGAGATTGAGTAACCATGGAGCACCTGCCTTGCTGTCGCTCTTCTCAAGTGACCAGCGCTTGGTGATACGGAGACCTGATGGGGTAGTGGCTTCACAGTAGACGGCATTATCTATTACTGTGAGGTCATAGTTGAGACTTATGTATCGATCGGGAGCATCGCAGATTGCGCCTACAGGTGCTGGGGCGAATTTATTAAGCAGAACATTTGTCTCCTTGGAGTAAACGGCATGGTGATCGAGAAGCTCGGCACTTTGGAGACCACCACCGCGTGAGGTGAAGGTGTATTTGACCATCTCTTTACCATCTTGCTTGGAGATAAGTTCAGCGGTGTTTTCTCCTACAGGCTCGATGTAGGGAGTGACAGTGAGCTCAGCATCAGCTGTAGCTGGGCTCTGAGGGCTAGTAACTGGAGCTGCAGAGCTCTCTGTGGCTGGTGACTGATCCTGTGAGTCTACAGTTGGCTCAGGTGCAGGTGCTGCGTAGTAGAAATTAGCTGCGAGGAGAATTCCGCAGAGTGTGAGTATGATCCATGCTTTACGATCCATAATATAAGTAGGTTAAAAGAGTGATTTTAGAGTGAGTGAGTGAAAGAGAGGGAGAATGAGAGAGGTGTATTTATCGTTTGCTGGCCGGCTTAGGTGGGACTGGATCCTCACCGCAGCTACCCCATGGGTGACAGCGACAAATGCGGCAAATCCCTAACCATGAACCATAGAATGGGCCGTGGGTCTGGACTGCTTGGAGAAAGTAGTTTGAGCAAGATGGGGTGTATCTGCAGCTGCCATTGGGGCCTGCAAAGATTTTGATAATCGGTTTAAGGAGTTTCTGGTAGATGAAGATTCCAATGTAAATGAAGGAACTGAGAAATTTTGAGATGAAGTTCACAGCGCTGCGTAGGGTGTTACTGGTTAGGACGTTGTCAATATACCTAGACGGTTTGCTTGTTTTAGCCAGTCCTTTTCTAATTGGGCAAAGGTGGCGTCTGGTGCTCGCCAGCGTATGATGGTGACGATGTAGCGGGTGCCACCTTGATCATCTATTTGATCGATGTATTTGGCCAATATACTCTGAACGCGACGGCGAAGACGGTTTCTCATGACGGCATTACCCACCTTCTTAGTGACGATTACTCCAGCCTTCTTGGTTGATTCATTCGGCTGGCCGTCCTTCTTGCTAGTATCTACGAGTGTGCTTAGCACGAGATATTTACCTCCCTTCGCCTCACCTTTCTGCCTCGCAAGAGAGAACTCGGAGTGGTCTTTCATGCTAAATGATCGATTAAGTCGCATGATTTTAGCGGGTGGGTAGGTGCTCAGGAGTCTAAGTGCAGTGAGGCAAATGGGTAGCGGCTACAGCAAGAAACCTTAGAGGTAGAATGACTCGGGTTTCTAAAATTGCTAATAAGACTATACAAAGAAACGGCCACCGAGGGGTGGCCGTTTAAAATGATGTTAAGTGATATTAGCTAGATCGACAGACTTCTCGCTAGAGAAACCAGCTAGAAAGCTAAATCAATGAGCCACTTAGGCAATCACTCTAAGCTGCGTGAGCGGCCTTAGTTCCCTTAGGAGTGTGCTGCTTGATGTGACGCTTGAAGTGGATCTCTGCACCTTTAGGAAGAAGACGCTTACGTCCTTTTTGGCGGCGGCGGCGGAGACAGTCACGACCTGCTTTAGTGCTCATGCGAGCGCGGAAGCCATGTTGTTGTTTGCGGGTGCGTTTTGAAGGTTGGAAAGTGCGTTTCATGGTGAAAGACGATTTATATGTTTAGATTCTGTAGTGTGGTGGCTTAGGAGACTGAGCTGTTCTAGATAGAGTTAGTAAAAGTATCTACGAAGAGATTATTTACGAACTACCCAGAGGATCATCTTGTTTTCCACCGAGGACGGGCGGGCAAACTAGGGAATTTTGGCCTCTTGTCAATACGACATTGTGCAAGAATGATGATTTTATTTTAAAAAAATGAATTAAGGGTAATTAAGTATACGGTTTTTCAAGAATTTTAACCCGATGATCATTTATGAATAAAGTGCGGCAGACAGGTGGATATTTGAGAGGTTGGGTCGAATGATCAACTTAAGATTTCTAAATGATCTTTTTTATAATTTCGAAAAAAAGTCATCTTGTAGCTCTTTTTGACCCTGTGAGTCTTCAGTCTTTGCATAGATCTCTGCTTCGACCTTTTGCTCAGTTTCCTCATTAATCTCCTCTATGGGTGGTGCTATGAGTGGTTCTCCTACTTCGAGCCACTCTGATACTTGGTGTTGTTCGGCGCAGTGGATGGCGACATCTTTGATACCGCGTTGGGTCAGGGCTGACTGGACAGCTTCTTTGGCAATGACTGGGCAGTTACAGTCTGAGCTCAGGTGGCAGAGCATGACTAGCTTGAGTTTATCGCAGGCGACTTCACTGAGTAGCTCAGCGGTTTGTAGATTGGAGAGGTGCCCGTGGTGAGACTGGATGCGCTGCTTGATAGACCAAGGTCTTTTGGTATCACTTTCCAGTAGAGCTTCGTCGTAGTTCGCCTCGACGTAGATAGCGTCACAGCCTCGTAGGGACTCACAGATTTGGGGTGTGATATGGCCAATGTCACTGAGCATCGCGATTTGAGAACCTTGGCTAGTAACGACGAAGCCCACTGGCTCGGCCGCATCGTGAGGAATTTTAAATGACTGCACGGAGAAGTCCCCGTGGGTAAACTCCTGACCACTGCGGAAAATCTTCCACGCGATGTCACTTTTCATCTTATAGCTAAGTGCCTCCCGTGTCATGGCATTGGTATAGACGGGGATATCTCGATTTCTCAGTAATACATCCACTCCGCGCGCATGATCGCTATGCTCATGGGTGAGTAAGATGGCTGAGAGATCTTCTGGCTCGAGACCCAGCTGCTGGATGCGTAAGACGAGCTGCTTAGCACTAAGACCTGCATCGACTAATAGATGCGTGTCCCCACAGCTCAGAAGTGTGGCATTACCACCACTTCCGCTACCGAGCACAGCCATACGTATCATGACTGGGACGGTGCAGTGAAATGGCTATGGATTCAAGGGTGGAGTGGTAGCAATCAGACGAATATTTCGGAATGAATGTGGCAGTGATTACGTTGAGAATAGCATCTCCAGAATAGATTAGAGTCTTCTATTTTTAGATTTTTTTTCAAGCATTGAGCCGTGTTTTGCTGGCAGAGATTTACTCTTGTGAAACGCTTCGTCCTATATCAGCTTGGCTTTATGAACATTACGCAATTCCTTCTTGGTTCCACAGCAGTCATGCTTTTGGTGGCTATCGTCTTATCCTATGGCGAGATGAAATCAGGGGAGAAACAGCACGGCCTGCAGCAGTCGGCATCAGAGCTTATGCAGGATAATGTTCGTCTTCAGGCTGAGATTGATCGTTTACGCAGTGGCCTCGTCGCTCCTAAACAAGAGATCGAGGTGCCTAATGCCATGACTGACTCCAAGCTGGCTGAAATAGAGCAGCAGAATGAGCTTCTACGTCAGCAGCTAGCGGCTGAAGAAGAGATGAGGAAGAAAAATGAAGCGATGGCCCTGGCTAATATGCAGCCAGTGAGAACGGCTAAGGAAGAGCGCCGCGCTAGACATATTAGTATTGCCACATTGATGGCCGAGGTCATTGAAACTGCTCAGCAGGGTGAGATTTCCATCATCCTGATCGATGTGAAGATGCCTACTCAGGTGCAGGTCAATACGGAGCTGGCCATTCGTCGCGGTGATGAAATCACTGGGCGTCTTGTGGTTTCTAAT
This sequence comes from Akkermansiaceae bacterium, assembly GCA_023301645.1. Classification (GTDB taxonomy): domain Bacteria; phylum Verrucomicrobiota; class Verrucomicrobiia; order Verrucomicrobiales; family Akkermansiaceae; genus Oceaniferula. The sequence goes on along the minus strand of JALZUH010000142.1, from coordinate 2,627 downwards.
ATTTCAGAGGGTAATGTCTTTGCTGACGCTATTCAGGGGTCATTTCCAGCAGGTGCTATCGACGTGCAGGTAGGCGATGAGCTGATCTTAGAGCCTCGCCCGTAGTGGCTTTTGGCGCTTATTTTCTGCTAGGTGGTCAGATATTCGGGTGACTACTCTTTGTGGTTTGAGTGAAATATACTTAAAAAAGCATTGTATTTGTGCGCCTTAGCTTTTAGGAGGGATTGCGAAGCACGTTGCTTCTATCAGATAAAATCCAATTATATATAATACTATGTTAAAAGACTTCAAAGCATTCATCATCAAAGGTAATGCATTCGATATGGCTGTAGGTATGATCCTCGGTGTTGCATTCGGCCTCGTTGTTAAATCACTTGTAGATAACATCATCATGCCAGTCATCGGTGGTTTATTCAAACTTCCTGATTTCTCACAATTGTATCACAGCATGAATGGTAAAGCTTATGAGACATTAGAGCTCGCACAAGCAGGCGGCCCTACAGTTGCTTACGGTCTATTCATCAACAATGTAATCAACCTTCTTATCGTTGGAATGGCTATGTTCATCATGGTGAAATACATCGAGAAGGCGACTAAGAAAGAAGAAGAGGCAGCTCCAGCACCAGTAACACCAAAGAATGAAGTTCTTCTTGCTGAGATCCGTGATCTCCTTAAGAAGTAATTGATTTTACTTACTTATTTTCTAAACGGCCTATCATGACGATAGGTCGTTTTTTTGTGCCTAGTGTCTGTAGCTAGACATTATACAGCTGCCAATGACCTCGCCCGATTGATGTAGAGTCCGGTGAACCCTCGCCGCCAGACTCACTGGGTGGAGCTACTGTATCCTACTGATTTGGGTTCCCGATTCTCCCTAGTAGGTTCATCGCATCCTGATGGTTACGATCGATGCCGAGGACGGTTCTACATGCTTCAAATGCGGCGGCTTTATCGCCTTTTCTGAGATGTAGAGTTGCCAGAGCATATGGGTAGGCAGGGTTTTGAGGATTGATTTGCTCACTGACTTGGATGCTTTGGATGGCTTCATCGAGTTTTTCCTGCTCAGCGAGGATGAGTCCTAGGTTATACCAGGCGCGCTCATTGTTTTCATTGAGCTTGAGAGACTCGCGAAGTAGCTCTTCGACCTTATCCTTCTGCCCTAGCTCTCCATAGGTCAGTGCCATAAGGTAGGGGAACTGTGGGTTCTGAGGGTCGAGTTTGCGGGCTTTCTCGAGCTGGATGAGTGCCTCGTCAGTGCGCCCCATCTGTCCGAGTAATACCGCGTAGTCAGCGTAGGTTCCCGGTGAGGTCTTATCGAGGGATATAGCACGAGTGATCCATGCCTCAGCTTCTTTGAGGTTCCCTTTTTCAAAGGCCATTTGCATCATCCGCATCGCACCTGATGGCTGATCAGCGGAGAAGAGAACAGAGTCCTTGAGCTCCTTCATATTAGCAGATGCTTCATCAAGTAAGGCGCGATGAGACCACGCAGCAGCGAGGCGCACCTCCTTGATGGAGTCTTGGAGCATGGGCTTGAGCCAAGGCTCATTCTCAGCGCTAAATCCCATGAGGCGACACCCCGCAGCGCGCACGATCGAGTCTTCATGGTTGGCGGCATTTCTCGCATGATACTGCACGCGCGTGTCGGTAGCCCATGGTGTCATGATCTCGAGGAGAGACGCCTGCCAGTATGGGTTCTGCTCATTATCAAATGCAGTGAGTAGAGCATCGATACTATCAGGCTGGCCACTGTAGGCATTCGCAATGGCTCTGGTGCGAGCTCTCTGGCGTAGCCTCTCGGGGGAGTTCATCTTATCGCCATACCATTCCTTAGTCCACTTGATCGCCCAGTCAGCGTCTTGGTCTGTGTGGCATTTATTACAGGCGTTAGGGATACCGTGCTCTTTGGTCATTTGTGGGTCAGGCACGTGGAAGCCGTGATCACGTCGTGGGTCACGCCCCATGTAGGTGGTGTGGGTCATGTGGCACTCGACACAGGAGTTGCCCGCACTACCCGCCCCATGATGGCTGTGGTTGAGGGGGTCGATGACAATGGCACCACTAATACGGCCATTCGTGCCGCCAGCGTGACATGACATACAGAGCTGGTTATTTTCTACAGGAAGCTTGAGCTGATTGGTATGCAGGTCATGGCAGTCACCGCAGCGAACGCCCTTGTGACCCATATTACTGATGCGCAGTGACGCCCATACATAGTCTTCGTCTTTGACCTGTCCATCGGGGTAATACAAGCGCTCCTGTGTGGGTAGCTGTAGTCCAAAGTGATCACCAAAGTGGTCGCCTACTTTGAAATTATCATCAAATGCTGTGCGGCGGCTATGGCAGGTAGCGCAGTTATCATAGATGTGATCAGGATTGGTTTCCTTGAGCTCGCGTTGTTTTTTAAGGTCGATCAGGCAGCCGCTATCCTTATCGGCGTGCTCTGCCATGTTGCCGTGGCACTGGGTGCAGCCCACGCCCATTTCTTTCCAGTGTGATTGATAGGTGTCGGTTTTGACATCGTAGTTCTTCTGGTAGTCAGTCATGTGACACCATGCGCACTGGGTATTCCAGTTCATGCCTCTGCCCAGAAAGTGTCCCCAGTCAGCCTCGGTGCGACGGTCACC
>JALZUH010000141.1 GCA_023301645.1 Akkermansiaceae bacterium | reverse complement strand
AAGCCGATAAAGCCAATACCTGACCTATCAATTAACTTTTTAAATAGAATTTTTTAATAATGAGCTCAAACGACAAGACTGAAACTTCTGGCTACCTTGACATGGATCTACTGCGTTTTACGACAGCAGGGAGCGTGGACGATGGTAAGTCGACCCTTATCGGAAGATTGCTGTATGATTCAAAGAACACCTTTGATGACCAAATGGCAGCAGTAGAATCCTCTAGCAAATCTAGAGGCGATGAAAACATTAACCTTGCTCTCCTTACCGACGGTCTTAAGGCCGAACGCGAGCAGGGCATTACTATTGACGTAGCCTACCGTTACTTCGCAACACCTAAGCGTAAGTTCATCATCGCAGACACACCCGGGCATATTCAGTATACCCGAAACATGGTTACCGGTGCCTCAACGGCTAACCTCGCCATCATCCTCGTTGATGCACGTAAGGGTGTTATCGAGCAGACCTGCCGTCATTCGTTTATTGCGAGCCTATTGCGTATTCAGCACATTGTGGTTTGCGTAAATAAAATGGACCTCGTGGACTACTCACAAGAGGCCTACAACGAGATCGTAGCTGAATATAAGGACTTTGCTTCACGGCTTGATAATGTCGTTGATATTAGTTTTATCCCCATTAGTGCACTCAATGGCGATAATGTTGTCGATAAGTCAGAAAACATGGACTGGTATAAAGGCTCAACACTGCTTTACCACCTCGAGACGGTCTATGTAGGCAATCAGGAGAATCATGTCGAAGCTCGCCTACCTGTGCAGTGGGTCATTCGCCCGCAGTCGGATGAGTGGCACGACTTCCGTGGTTATGCTGGTCGCGTAGCTGGTGGTGTATTTAGAAAAGGTGACGAGGTAACTATTCAGCCATCGGGCTTTGTGACTAAGGTGAAGGCGATCCACTCAGCTAAGGAAGAGCTTGATGAAGCATTTAGCCCGCTTTCGGTCACGATGACCCTTGAGGACGAAATTGATATTTCTCGTGGAGATATGATCGTTAAGGCCAATAATCCACCAGAAGTTGGTCAGGATATCGAGGCGATGATTTGTTGGTTTGCTGATAAGCCAATGGCACCGAATGGTAAATATATTGTTCGTCATACATCTAATGAAGCTAAGGCCGTGATTAAAGATGTGAAATATAAGGTGAATATCAATACACTGCACAAAGCCGATGATGACCTCGGATTTAAGCTCAATGATATCGGGCGCATCTCTCTGCGCACTTCGGCACCATTGATCTATGACAGCTACAAGCAGAATAGAGTCACAGGGTCATTCATCCTTATTGATGTATTGACCAATGAAACGGTCGCTGCTGGCATGATTGCCTAGAGCGCGTTCTTGTTGCTAATTAGCTTTCGTGCTATAGATACCTTATGAAAACACCTCAAAGAATTTGCTGTATCGGCGCGGGCTATGTGGGCGGACCAACGATGGCAATGATCGCCTCGAAGTGCCCTGATATCAGAGTCGATGTCGTAGACCTTAATGAGGAAAGAGTCGCGGCATGGAACTCTGATCAACTGCCTATCTATGAGCCTGGTCTCGAGGAGATTGTTGCCGGATCGCTAGGTAAGAACCTCTTTATCTCTACCGATGTAGAAGCTGCCATTGCTGCGGCCGATATAATCTTTGTCTCTGTGGGGACTCCTACGAAGACATATGGTATGGGAGCGGGTCGTGCTGCGGACCTCTGTTATGTAGAAGGTGCTGCGCGTATGATTGCTAAGGTTTCGACAGGGCCTAAGATCATTGTTGAAAAAAGCACCATACCCGTGCGCACCGCAGCTGCCATGCGCACTATTTTGAGTGCCAACTGCAATGAAGGGAAATTTCAAGTTCTCTCAAATCCAGAATTTCTCGCAGAGGGAACGGCAATGAGCGATCTTGAAAATCCAGACCGTATTCTCATTGGTGGTGATCCCTCTCCCGAAGGTCAAGAGGCGATCAATACCCTAGCGAGTATTTATGAACGGTGGGTGCCAACTGAGCGTATCATTAAGACAAATCTATGGTCATCTGAGCTATCCAAACTCGTGGCTAATGCATTCTTAGCACAGCGTATTTCATCGATTAACTCCATTTCAGCTCTTTGCGAGGCGACTGGAGCAGATGTGGATGAGGTGAGCCGAGCCATTGGCACGGATTCGCGTATTGGTCCGAAGTTTCTCAAATCTTCCGTTGGTTTTGGTGGCTCATGCTTCCAAAAAGACATCCTTAATCTAGTCTACCTTTCTGAGCACTTCGGTCTCCCCGAAGTCGCTGCATATTGGAATACAGTCATTACGATGAACGATTGGCAGAAGAGCCGATTTTCTGAAAAAATAGTCGAAGCGCTCTTCAATACCGTGCGTGGTAAGCGCATTGGAATATGGGGTTTTGCCTTCAAGAAAGATACCAATGACACCCGTGAGTCAGCTGCTATTTATGTCTGTCGTGACCTACTTATGGAGGGCGCGGAAGTCGCTCTCTATGACCCGAAAGTCCCTGTAAATATCATCCACCGAGATTTACTTCATGTAGGTGTGTCGCAAGAAATGCTCGATAAGCAATTAGTCATTACAAACTCATGTGAAGAGGCTGCTGAGGGCGCGCACGGTGTGGCTGTGCTTACAGAATGGGATGAATTTTCTGATGTGGACTTTGACACCGTGCTAGAGAAGATGTTTAAACCCGCCTTCCTCTTTGATGGTAGAAGTCTTCTCAATCATGAGGCTCTCAAGGCTCAAGGCTTTGAAGTTTACTCGATTGGCAAAGGCTAATCCACCAAGTCGCGGCCCATTTACTGGGCCTCAATATTCTCACCGTATTTTAGCCGCTAGGCTTATCTATTGCACCCCCTATATCGACCTAATGAAACGTATTCTTGTTACTGGTGGAGCCGGATTTCTGGGCTCCCATCTCTGCGAACGCCTCCTCAATGAGGGGAATGAAGTTATCTGTATGGATAATTACTTTACAGGGTCTAAAAGCAATATTTACCCAATGATTGGTAGTCCTAACTTCGAGCGTATTCGTCATGATGTGACGGATCCGTTTAAAGTAGAAGTTGACGAAATCTATAACTTAGCTTGCCCTGCATCGCCACCACACTACCAGTATAATGCAATTAAGACGATGAAGACGTCTGTGATGGGTGCTATCAATTGCTTGGGGGCTGCTAAGCGGACAAGGGCAAAGGTCTTTCAAGCATCTACTTCTGAGGTGTATGGTGACCCTGAGGTGCATCCTCAGCCAGAAGGCTACTGGGGTAATGTGAACCCTATCGGAATTCGCTCATGCTACGACGAAGGAAAACGTGCCGCAGAAACGCTCTTTATGGACTATCACCGCCAGAACGGTGTTGATATTCGCATTGTTCGTATTTTTAATACCTACGGTCCGAGAATGAACCCTGATGATGGTCGAGTGGTTTCCAACTTCATTTGCCAAGCTCTCCGCGGCGAAGACATTACTATTTATGGCGATGGCACACAGACTCGCTCGTTCTGCTATGTCGATGACTTGTTGGAGGGTTTTATTCGCCTGATGAATCAAGATCAGATCATTGGCCCTGTGAACATTGGTAATCCTAATGAGTTCACTATGCTGGAGTTAGCAGACCAAATTCTTAGTAAAGTCGGTGGCAAGTCCAAGCTCGTCTTTAAAGACCTCCCTGGTGACGACCCTAAGCAGCGCCAACCAGACATATCTCTTGCTAAGGAGCACCTGGATTGGAAACCGACCGTAGAGCTCTCAGAAGGTCTTGACCGCACTATCGCCTACTTTAAAACAGTCGTTTAGTGTGGCCTAAAAGCCTAGCCCGCCCCTTTCCGTGTTTCCCACAATTTCTGTGGCTCAAAACACACATCCCAAGCATTGATCATTTCACACTGATCACTCTGCACTTTTAAAAATATGAAACGTATCTTCGTATCAGGCTGCTATGACATTATTCATGCAGGCCACCTTCAGTTCTTTGAAGAAGCTCGCGCCTTAGGAGATCATCTTACCGTGAGCTTCGCCTCAGAAGATGTGCTCTGGCATCATAAACAGCGCCGCCCAGCCATTCCTGATGAACACAAAAAAGTGGTTCTCGAAGGTCTCCGCATGATCGATGAAGTCATCATCGGCACTGATAACGATCATGGACTTGATTTTAAAAACTACTTCTTAGAGGCCAAGCCCGATATGCTTGTGGTCACAGAGGACGACCTATACGCCGATGTAAAACAAGCCCTCTGCGAGCAGGTAGGAGCCACCTACCACCGACTTGCAAAGACTCCTCCTAAGTTTAAGCCCGTATCATCATCAGGTATCGTTAAGTGGGTAAAAGCCCCTACAGAGTCCCCACTCAGAATAGATTTCGCAGGTGGCTGGCTCGATGTGCCACGCCACTCCAGAGACGGCGCTTTTGTCGTAAACTGCGCTATCTCACCCATGGTAAGTTTACGTAACTGGAATTATGAAAAGCGCGCAGGCCTTGGAGGCAGTGGCGCTTGGTCCCTACTCAATGGCGAAAATGGTATCGATGACGAGATAAACCTAGGTGTCGGATGGCAAGATCCTGCTGTCATACGTGAAACTGGACTATGTGTCTGGCGCAGCGGTCAGGCACCTAAGCTCGACTTCAAGCGAAGCGGCGAAATGCTTATAGGTAAAATGGCGATCCTTTGGACGGGGAAAGAGCACAACACTCCAGGATTTAGTGATCATGAGAGAGATTACGATCGTATCGCGCAGGCCAGCGTTCTCGCACGTGACGCGGTCCTAGAAGAAAGTCTCACCAAGCTAGCTGACAGCATCAGCCTGTCCTATCAAGTTCAGTTGTCAGAAGGTATGGAAACTCTTCCCGAGATAGCAAACTCCATCGCCGCTAAATACTGCGGAGGAGGCCACGGAGGCTATGCCCTCTATCTCTTTGATAATGAAGCTGCCAGAAATACGGCCGTTTCTCAAAATACTGCATTAAGAGCCATCGAGCCCTATTGCAGATAGCCGTTAGCACGCTCTTCTCTACTGCTTCTTCACGCATGAAAACCGTTTCTGTCATAGGTCTACCCGTTGCAATCACCCACTATGATGGGGTTATCCAATGGTGTAAAGACGCTTCGCAGAAAGGAAGGGTCTTCGCAGTGGAAGCGGCCAATACACATGTAGCAGCTAATGCGAGACATGACTTAGTCTTTGGCGAGGCGATGGCGAAGTTCGATCTGATTTGCCCAGATGGCATGCCTTTAGTGTGGGCTGTCAATTCGCAACTTCCAGTTGCTGAAAAACTCACAGACCGTGTTTATGGTCCTACTTTGATGCTCAAGGCTATCGAGCAAACTCAAGGGGAGGCTCAATACAAACACTTTCTGCTAGGAGGGATGCAGAGCACACTAGATAAGCTACACGAGCGCTTTGAAGCAGACTATCCAGATACTCATATTGTCGGCTCATACTCGCCACCTTTTGGTGAGGGGCCAGATGATGAGTTTAGCCGTATTTGTGAGATGATCAAGGCCTCTGGTGCTAATTTCGTATGGGTAGGGCTGGGGTGTCCCAAGCAAGAGCTCTGGATTGCCAAACATAAAGACCAGCTGCCTGCTGCCGTTTACTTTGGTATCGGAGCAGCTTTTGCCTTCCACGCAGGAGAGGTAAAGCAAGCCCCAGCACAGCTCCAGAAAATGGGGCTCGAATGGCTCTATCGTCTTGCCATGGAGCCGCGTCGATTATTCAGACGCTACTTCACCTATAACGCGCTCTTCATCTGGTATTGGCTATTTAAATAGCCCGTATGAGGTTGTGCATCCCTTATTTATCAATCTTTTATCTCCTATTAGACCCTCACCCTATTTTATGAAAATTTTAGTAGCAGGAGGCGGCGGCTTTATCGGCGGCCACCTTGCCAAAACCCTCATTGCACGCGGCCACAGCGTTATCGTAGCTGACATCAAGCCTTTAGCGGAGTGGTATCAGATCCATGAAGGTGCTGAAAACTATGTGGCAAACATGGAAGAGCTTTCTGAGTGTTACAGACTTATCGAAGGCTGTGACGAAGTATACTGCCTGGCTTGTAACATGGGTGGAATGGGCTTCATTGAAAATAATCGTAGCCTCTGCATGCTGAGTGTCCTCATCAACACGCACATGCTCAAAGCGGCAAAAGACCATGGTGTTAAGAAATACTTCTACTCATCAAGTGCCTGTGTATATCCCGACTTTAAGCAGCTAGATACAGCAGTGACAGCACTGAAGGAGGCTGATGCTTACCCTGCTATGCCAGAGAATGGATACGGCTGGGAGAAACTCTTCTCAGAGCGCCTTTGTAAGAATTTCGAAGAAGACTTCGGTTTTAAATCCCAAGTGTATCGATTCCATAATGTCTACGGGCCACATGGCACCTGGGATGGCGGTAGAGAAAAAGCCCCTGCAGCGATGTGTCGTAAGGTCATCGAGTGTATCGATTCAGGTAATATGGATATGGAAATCTGGGGTGATGGCGAACAGACGCGCTCATTTATGTATATCGATGACTGCATAACAGGCATCGACAAGCTCATGGAACACGGCCACACCGACCCGCTTAATCTCGGCCGCTCAGAACTCGTAAGTATCAATCAGCTACTTAATATTGTAGAAGAAATCTCCGGAGTTACCGTCAAAAGAAATTACAACTTAGACGCTCCTCAAGGAGTGCGAGGGAGAAACTCTGATAACACTGAGATCAAAAAAGTTCTCGGGTGGGAGCCAGAAGTAGACCTCAGAACTGGTATGGAAACCACCTACCACTGGATCAAGGAGCAATATGACCGCCGTAAGCTCGGTGAAAAGGTTGTGCAGTAGGCCTTATAACCTCCGTAAAGGTTCACAGCAGTAGGCGAGTGGCACTTTCTGTCCACTCGCGCAATTTCAGTCACTAATCAATTAACTATTTCATTAACCTCATGGAGACACAACAAACACAAAACCCCGCCCGTGTGGATGTTTTAGGTGTAGGTATCTCCGTGCTTAATCTTGGCTTAGCTATCGAGCAGATAGTCAGAGCGAGTCATAACCCCAGTCACCTTGGTTATATTACCATTACAGGTGTGCATGGCGTGATGGAGTCACAAAAAGACGAAGAACTCAGAGCCATACATAATAACTCCTTCCTTAGCACCCCAGATGGCATGCCAATGGTCTGGATAGGCAAGTTCATACACGGACATGAGCAGATGGATCGAGTCTACGGGCCTGAGCTCATGGATGAAGTATTCAGAGAAACAGAGGGCAGTGATATCCGCCACTTCTTCTATGGTGGAAGTGACGGGGTCGCAGAAGAGCTTAAGGCATGCTTGCTCAGACGCTACCCTGATTCTAATATTGCAGGCACTTACACCCCGCCATTTCGCCCCCTCAACGAGGCAGAAGAGCAGGATTTGATCAGCCAGCTAGACGAGGCAAAACCTCACCTCATCTGGGTAGGATTAAGCACCCCGAAGCAAGAGCGTTTCATGCATAACCTACTGAAGAAAAACCCAGAGCTTAATAGCAACTGGAATAACGCTACCACACTCCTTGGTGTAGGAGCCGCTTTTGACTTCCTATCCTACCAAGTCAAGCAAGCCCCATACTGGATACAGCGCTCCGGCTTCGAGTGGCTCTACCGGATCTTCCAAGAACCTAAGAGACTCTTAAAGAGATATACGGTAACCAATGTGAGGTTTATAAAAACCCTTCTCTGGAATAAAGGATAACATGTTTATATGCTATCTAAGTTAAAACATTTATATAAATCACCTAGTTTTACTGGGTTGATGAATACAGGGATAGGGCCGATAAGGTATGTTCTTTTAACTCCTATGATAATGACCAGTTTTTCAAAACTGGAAATAAGCACCTATTTTTTAATTGCCGCTTCAACGATTTTAATGACTTTTGTGAACGCGCGATTGAGCACCTCATTCACCACTATGTTAGCCTTTTGCTATGGAGGAGCTACCGACTTATCTTCAATATCAAAAGACAGAGCAGCTTCTGCCAAGACTGCTCCTAATTGGCTCCTTTATACTGAAACTGTAGCCACTCTAAAATATTTACAAAGAAGGGTGGCTATTCCTTTAAGCTTTATAGGAGCCTTGATTGTATTTAAAGGTATAGGAGATTTAACAAACTGGAGCACAGGAGACTTTGAATTATGGTTTATTGCTCCCGTCATATTCTTATCAACACTTTTTGATATTATTATTAGTGCCCATCGCTCAATGTGTATGGCTGTTGGACAAATCAGTCTAATTAATCGAAATGGATTTAAATATTTATTAATCGATTTAGTGGCCTCATTGATAATTGTTTACTCTACACAATCTCTATTAGCATTGGTAACCCTCAGATGCGTCATACAAACAATTCAACGAATCGACATTAAAAGGGTTTGTATAAAATGCT